>DASZYN010000676.1:0-1843 GCA_035545435.1 Acidobacteriaceae bacterium
AAACGAGACCATGCTGTTATCGTCTGCATCTAACAGGCCGCCTGGCGGGGCGAATACCGGCAAGTTTCCTTCCCCGCCTGCCGGCACAGTCAACGAGCACAGGATACAGATGATCTACCAGCTCAGCGCACGTTTCCCGCAAATCGTGCGCTCTGTTCTGACAGGCATGTCAGCATCCGGCGCCCTCCTCATCGCCTGCAGTTTCGGCTTCACCTCCCCCGTCCAGACGGCGGTAACCGTCGCCCAGGTCCGCGTCCCCATGTCCGGCGAGGACAGGCAGGCGCTCGCGGCAGAGCAGCAGGACGCCGCTGACCACATATGGCACCTGAAGCACATGGCCCACCTCGCTCACCTTGAGGTGCTGCAAGAGCAGGAAGCCGAGGCGCAGGCGCACGCCGCGTGGCTGAAGCAGCAGGAGGCCCGGCACGCAGCGGCCGTCCGGTACGCCGCCGCGCACCCCGCCCGCACCCCGGTGAAGACCACGGCCCACAGCCAGCCGGCCTCACCTGTGACGAAACCCAAGGCGGCAACGCCGGCTGCGCACTACACCGGGTCCAGCGCCATGCAGGCGTGCATCATCAGGGCCGAGTCCGGCGGCAACAGCCAGATCTGGAACGCCTCCGGTCACTACGGGCTCTACCAGTTCTCCGAGCAGACCTGGGCCGCTCACGGCGGCAACCCGGCCGACTTCGGGCACGCTTCAGTGGCCGAGCAGAACGCGGTGTTCGCCCAGACCGTCGCAGACGACGGCTACAGCGACTGGACTCCTTACGATGGATGCTTATGAAATGTGTTAGCATAAGCTATGCGAGTTCAGCCGCCCTCTGTGGGTGACACCTTCGGCCGCTGGACGGTGACCGGCAGCTCCTACATGAGAGATGCCGGTCACCGGGTAACCCCGTGCCGCTGCTCTTGCGGAACTGAGCGAGAGGTACTCACCGCCACGCTCCGGAGCGGCAAATCCGTGAGCTGCGGCTGCTGGAAACGAGAAGACCTTGCCGCACGAAAGCCCGCTACAACACACGGTAAGCGGCATCATCCCCTCTATCAGCTCTGGAAGCGGGTCAACCGCCGGTGTTACGACCCGAATTCGCACAACTACCGCTGGTACGGTGCGCGCGGGATCGGCGTCTGGGAGCCGTGGCGGAAGGACGCCGGTGCTTTCATTGCCTACATCGAGGGTGAGCTAGGGCCGTGCCCTGAAGGAGCATCACTTGACAGGATTGACAACAACGGTAACTACGAACCGGGCAACCTCCGCTGGGCGACTGCTACCGAGCAGGCGAGAAACCGGGGAAGAGATTAGGTATGCGTACGGCCCCATGACAGTGCCGTCAACGGGTACTCGAAAAGCAGAAGCAGGTGCTAAAGTGGCATCTGTAAACGAATGGAGCTACCCGTGGAAATCAACTGGACACCCGGCATCATCGGCATCTGCCTGCTGGCCGGGGCCGTCATCGCCTTCGCCGTCTACCGCCGGATGGAGCGCCAGCGCCAGGCCGCCGGGGAGCGTTACCTGTGGAACCGCGACGGGTACGCCGAGTGGCAGCCGGGCGAGCTGCAGCAGTTCAAGACCGACGCCTGGGCCGCCAGCGTCGCAGACGAGCCCGCCCCGGTCCGGTTTGCAGGAGCGCAGGCAGCTACCGAGCGGTTTGAGCAGCTGAGGCAGACCGCAGCTGAGCTGCACCGGGAGCCGCCGACCGCCGAGATCCCGGTCATCACCGACGCCCGCCTCACCCCGCCGCCGCCCCCGGCGAAGGAAGACCCGTTCATCACGAAGCTCCGCGCCGAGAACGACCGCTTCCGGCAGCTGTGGGCACTGCAGCCTTAGTGCCACGTGGCA
>DASZYN010000677.1:0-2796 GCA_035545435.1 Acidobacteriaceae bacterium
CGCCGGCCCGCGCCGGTTTGCTGACCGCCCTGTTTCAGTGCCGGCTCAATCGGAGCCCATGCGGCCATCAGCGCTGGCCATGCCGAAGCCAGCACCGCGGTCAGCAGCGTGAGCCCGCACAGGCCGGCAAGAATCCGCCAGTCCACCTGCGTGGAAAAATCGACATTCAGGTGCACAGGCGCGACGCTCCGAGTGAAGCGCACAGCAAGAAGCGCAAGCCCGGTCCCGAGGACAGCTGCGAAGACGCTCAACAGCAGGCCCTCAACGAGCATTTGCTGCAGCAGGCGTTTGCGGCTCGCGCCCAGCGCCCCGCGCATGGCGATCTCGCGCTGCCGCGCCGTCGCTCGCGCCAGCAGCAGATTCGTCACGTTCACGCTGGCGATCAGCCAAAGCACACCCGCAGCGGCGAGCAGGGCCAGTAGCGCCTTCTTCACATCTTTGTCGATCAGCGAATCGCCGTAGGGCGCCACGTCCACCCGCGTATGACTCGCTCTCGTTTCGGGGTCCTTATAGCCCGCCGCCACCTGCGTCTGGATCGTTGCCATTTCCGCCTGCGCGGCAGCCAGCTTCACGCCTTTCTTCAGCCGCGCCAGCACGTTGTAAAACTTCGCGCCGCGGTCTTCCCGGCTGTTGTCGTTTGTGCCCAACTGAATCGTGGTCCATACCTGGCCATATTGGTCCATGCCCGCCGGAAGGCTGAAGGCTGGCGGCATGATGCCCACGACGGTATACGGCTGATCGTTGACGCGTACGATTTTGCCGACGATGCCGGCATCGCCGCCGAAGGCCGCATGCCAGACCTGGTCGCTCAGCACAATCGAGCCCGTGTTTTTGACTGCGCTGAAACTGGGTGCTTCGCCGATGAAGCCGCGCCCGATTGCCGTTCTCGCACCGAGCATCGCGAACAGATTGGAGCTGACCTCCTCTGCGTCAACCTGTAGAGCGGCACTGTTTCCCGCCACGTAGCTGCGCCCGTTCATCCGTGTCCAGAACGCGATGTCGTCGAAAGAACGACTCCGTGCACGCCACTCTGCGATGTCGACCCAGGGCTGCGAACTATGAAAGCGGGGATCGGGCCCGTGTTCATCCATCGCGACCACCTGCCCCGCGTCCTTGTACGGCAGCGGCCGCAGGAGCACGTGATCCACCACGGTGAACATCGCCGTGGCCGCGCCGATGCCGAGCGCGAGCGTCCCAATCGCCGCTGCTGCGAATCCTTTACTCCTGCGCATCTGCCGCAGCGCGTATTTCACGTCGGCCCAGAGCGACTCGATCCGCGGCCATTGCCAGACTTCGCGACTTTGCTCCTCGATGTGCGTCATGTTGCCAAACTCCCTTCTCGCGCGAAACTCCGCTTCGTGCCGCGGCAGGCCCTGGCTTACCAGGATGTCGATGCGTTCGGCCAGATGCTCCTGCATCGACTCTGCCAGTTCTCGATAACGCCTGCGCCTGGAGACCATCGCTCTCTCGTGTGTTTGAAGCTTACTCGGCCCGCAATGCCTCCGTCGGATTCACGCCCGCGGCGCGCAGGGCCGGCAAATACGCAGCGACCAGGCCGGTCATCGTCACCAGCACGCACACGCCAGCGAGCACCAGCGGATTCCTTGCGCCTGTGCCATACAGCATGGAGTGAAGGACCGGCGTGGCGAAGAGGGTTGCCGCGATTCCGATCGCGACGCCGATCGCCAGCAGCAGGGCCGCCTGTCGCAGCACCATGGTCAACACCGTTCCGCGCTGGGCGCCGAGTGCGAGACGCACGCCGATCTCCCGCGTGCGCCGCGCTACCGAGTACGCCATCACCCCGTATAGACCGACCACGGTGAGCACCAGGGCCAGGATCGAGAACGCGCTCAGCAGAATCGTCGCGAACCTCGCCGACATGAGCTGCAGTCCGATCAGATCGTGCATGGTATGCACGTCAGTGACGGGGATGTCGGGATCCATGGATGCCACCACGCTGCGCACCTGGGGCTCGAGGCTTGCCGGATCCACCCGCGTGCGTATCACCGTGTAGAGACAGCACCAGGTGGACATCTGGCTGGCGGGCAGGAAGTACATCGGTTCAACCTCCCGCGACAGGGCCTCGGTTCGAATGTTGCCCACGACTCCGACAATTTCCCGCCACGGAGGACCTTCGGGTTGGCCGTTTCCGGCGCCGGGCCTGAGTTTCTTTCCCAGCACGTTCTCGCCGTGGAAAAACTTATCTGCGAAGGCCTGGTTGACGATCATCACCTGCGGCGAGGTCTCGGTATCCGCCATCGTGAAGTCGCGCCCGGCCACCAGGGGAATCTGCATGGTGTGGAAGTAGCCGTCGGAGACGATGTCGAGCGTCGCTCCAGGCCGCGTGGCCTTTGACACCGGATGCTCGGGATCCTCGAAGCTGATGTGCGCGCTGTTGTCCGTCATGGGCAGCAGCATCGATCCGCCTGCTGCTTCAACGCCGGCCAGCGCTCGCACTTTTTCAAAGTACTGCCGGTAGAACTGCGGGCGGGTGTGAGCATAGCGAGCATCGGGCGTTTCGAACAACAGCGTGAGCACATGATCCGGATTGAAGCCCTGATCGCTGTGGGTCAGGTGGGCATAGCTGGTCACCAGCAGTCCCGCCACCGCCGTGAGCACGATGCCCAGAGCCACTTGTCCGACAATGACGGCCGACCCCAGCCGATGACGCCCGCCGGTGTCGGTTCGTCCGCCTTCCCGGATCGGCGACAGCAGATCGCCTCGCGCGGTCGTCAGCGCGGGCGCCAGGCCGAAGAGGACGCCCGACAGCAAGGAGACACCGAGCGCGAACAGGAG
>DASZYN010000678.1:0-1848 GCA_035545435.1 Acidobacteriaceae bacterium
TTCCTTCAACAGGTCCATAAATCCCTCATCATGCTCCCCCACTTCCAAAGCCTGTCCGGCGCCATGATGGAAAAGTACGCAGATTTCATCGTATGCAAACAGGTCCCGCTTATAAGCCCAAACCGCATCCAGCGCTGCCCAAGCCACCGACATGCCCTGTGCATGAAATCCTTCGGCATCAATCACAATCTTTCGACGCACCCGTCGTAGTTGGTCTCGCTGTACCAGCACCTTGCGTCGATGCCATCCAGCGATAGTCAGCCCCGCTACACCCGCAAGCAAAACAACGGCTTCCCACACGCGCTTCAACCCCGCACCAGACGCTTAAATATATCAACGGTACATCGCGGCCCCACAACCTCCAAGTTCGAAATTGAGGCCGCCATACTTACTGCTCTTTGAAAAAATAATGTAACTCAATCGCACGCCGCCTACGATGACTTGTCTCCAGGACAGGAGTCTGCGATGAGGCCGAAAGGATCTTCGGCGGCATTGGAGCAGCGTCGCCGGTGCGCCGTGGCGATGCTGAAGCAGGGCATGGAGCCCGGTGCCGTTGCCAAGGCGGTGCATGCATCAACAGTGTCGGTCGGACGCTGGCGAAAGGCCGTTCGCGAAGGCGGCGCCAAGGCGCTCGCAGCCCGGCCCGTGCCTGGCAGGCCTCCCAAATTGGACCCGGCCCGGCGCCCGGAGATTGTCCAGTTGCTCTTGCGCGGCCCGATCCATTACGGCTTTGCGACCGAGCTCTGGACGCTGGCGCGAATCGCCGAAGTGATCGAGCGGCATCTGGGGGTGGATTATCATCCCAGCCAGATCTGGCGAATCCTTTCGGGCCTGGGATGGAGTTGCCAGAAGCCCGAGTCCCGGGCGCGAGAACGGGACGAACAAGCCGTTCTCCGCTGGCGCAGGAGCGTCTGGCCGCGCATAAAAAAAAGCGGCCGAGACGGGAAAAAGCGTGCTTTTTCTGGATGAGACGGGATTGATGCTCCAGCCCCTGGTACGCCGCACCTGGGCTCCCCGGGGAGACCGCCCGGTGATGTATTGCTGGGACCGCCACGACCGCTTGAGCGTCATCGCCGGCCTGACGCTCTCGGCCAAAAGGCACCGCGTGGGCCTCTGCTTCGCCATCCACGATCAGAACATCAAGACCGACGAGGTTGAGCAATTCATCCATGACGTGAAGCGGCAGGTGCGGCGGGAGCTGATCGTGGTGATGGATCGCCTGCCGGCCCACCGCTCGGCGGCCCGGCGACTGATCGCCGACGGATTCGAAATCGAGTGGCTGCCCGGCTACGCTCCCGATTTGAATCCCACCGAAGCGCTCTGGAGCCAGACCAAATATGCGGACATGGCCAACTTTGTGCCGGAGGACACGCTGGCGTTGGAACTGGAGGCGCAGTTCTCCCTGGAAACCACCCAGAGCGACCAGAGATTGCTGAAATCCTTTTTTCATGCTGCCAGGCTATCCATATGATCTGTTACATTACTTTTTCAAAGGGCAGTAATGGGGCTCGCCACGGAAAATGTTCCTACAACTTTGCCTTCTCCCTAGCCCCCGCACGTCGCATCCCCTGCACGTCGGGGCCTTCTTTTTCTCCTGCGGGTAGCTCGGGCTGTACCACTTTACCAAAGCAGGCAGTCAGCAGCCTTTCCGCCGAGCAGTTCTCGACCTACCGTGCGAAGGCAAAGATCGCCACGATGAACAAGATCAAGACCAGCAGACAGCCGCAGCCGACCAACCCGCAGCCGTCAGTGGCGGCGTTTCCTTGGCCTCGACGATACCGATGGCCCATGTAGAAGAGGCGGCTAAACATTGCAGACCTCCCAGAATCAGAACGCTTAAACGGGGTC
>DASZYN010000679.1:0-11342 GCA_035545435.1 Acidobacteriaceae bacterium
GCTCAACTGGCGGATGGGCGTCATGCGGTGGCTCCGGCCTTGCTGGAGGCGGTGGCGTGCCGATCGAGGTCGCCGAGAATGCGCTCGACGACGGCCTCCGGCGCAAGGTTCGCCGTATCGATGGTGAGATGGGCCTGACGATACCAGGGGAGACGCTTATTCCAGCGTTCGACGAGGCGCGCTCGATCAGCCAGGACAGGACGGACGGGACCGCATTCGTGTCCAGCGCAGCGGGCGATCATGGTCTCGAGGGGCGCTTCGAGGAAGACGATGAGGGTGTCGTGAAGAGAGGCGAGGAAATCGCGGGTGTCGCTGCGCTCCAGCGCGCCGCCTCCCACGGCGAGGACAAAGGGCTCACCGGGCCTGCAGGCCAGGGCTTCGCGGATGACGGCGGCTTCGGCATCGCGGAAGGCGGTCTCGCCGCGGCGCTGAAAAATATCGGCGATAGTCATGGCCTCGCGTGTTTCCACCAGGACGTCGGAATCGAAGAAGTCCCAGCCCAGGCGTTCCGCGAGCAGGGCTCCGACGGTGGTCTTCCCCGCACCCATGAACCCGGTGAGGATGATGCGCGTGGGATGGGCCGGAAACGATGCCGGCTGTGGCAGAGACCCGCTCATGCTTTGCTGATTATATGAATGGCCGGGAGAACAGCGGCGCTTATTTGCGCGCCGCGGCCGGAGGCTCCGGCTTCTCCTGACGGATGGCCTGCTGGATGTGGTCCCAAACCTCGGGGCTGGGGTCATGAATGGGCAGCAGGAGCCGGGCCTGGGAAGCGATGTACTGGAGGTCGCGGACCAGAGCAGCGCAATTCTCACACGACTTCAGATGCTCCTGGCCGCTGAGATCAGCCTGGGTCTCGAAAAGCTCGGGAAGGGCGTCCTGAAATTCGGAACAAGTCATGGTTTTGTCCATGGCGCGGATCACCGTCACGCGATCTGCTCCTTCCGCTGACCGGTGCGCAGCAGGTCGCGTAGTTTCATCCGGGCCTTGTGCAGCTGCGACTTGCTGTTTCCGATGGAGCAATCGAGCATCTCCGCAATTTCATTATGCTCGTAGCCTTCGACATCATGGAGCACAAAAACCAGGCGGTATCCGGGTGGCAAATTCTCGATGGCGCGCTCCAGGGTGACGCGGTCGATGGATCCGGACAGGGTGAGATCGCGGGCGCCAATATCTTTGCGCGGTCCGTCGTCCTGGGAGGGCTCGAGGGTCTCTTCCAGAGAGACCTGAGGCAATCCTTTGCGGCGCAGGTGCATGAGCACGACGTTCACGGCGAGCCGGTGCAGCCAGGTGGAGAATGCTGAGTCGCCGCGGAAAGTGCCGATTTTGCGATAGAGCTGGAGGAACGCTTCCTGGGTGAGGTCTTCGGCCTCGGCGACGTTGCCGAGCATACGCAGGCAGAGCGAGTAGACGCGCCGCTTGTGCATGGCATAAAGGGTTTCAAACGCGCGGCCGTCGCCTTCGCGCGCTCTGTCGATCGCCTCCTGTTCGCCGGCAATGGGGGGATTGCGGCGGAGGTGCTGGTTTGCCGGTCTCGGTTGTGTCGGCCCGGCCATCAGGACAAACCTTTCCCGTGCAATTGTTGCATGCGACGACGCTCCAGTGGCTCTGCTGTTCGTGGTCTTCTGCGCAGTCAGGCTCATAGGCAAAACTTTTCCGGGGAGAAACGGTATGCCATTACGACGCAGAGGAGAGGTCAGGGGTTGCTTCGGGCAGCGGAGAGCGGAAGGGAAAGGCGCGGGCCCAAAGCGTCAAGAAATGAAGGCTGGGGACACACAGCGGAGGGCTGTGCGCCCCGAGGACACTCGCAGAATTCAGCGGCCGAAGAAAGCGGCGTTCTTTTGCTGGAAGCTCGCCCACTTCTCGGGCAGATCGTCGGCAGCAAAGATGGCCGAGACCGGACAAACCGGAACACAGGCGCCGCAATCGATGCACTCGACCGGGTCGATGAAAAGCTGGTCGGTCTCGGCGTGCTTCGCTTCGTCTTTTTTGGGATGGATGCAGTCGACCGGACAGGCATCGACGCACGCCGTGTCCTTGGTGCCGATGCAGGGTTCCGCAATCACGTAAGCCATGAATTCCTCTTCAGCAGTCAGAGTGACAACGGATCATTTTAGCAGGGGATCGCGGCGCGGCAACAAGCGCCGCGCGCAGGAAAAATTACTTTGGAGTGGGAGCGGCAGTCTCGGATCAGCGCTGCCGCGCAGCACGCTGGGCGGCGAATTCGGCGGGGGACGGAATCGGATGCAGCTCGCGGCCGGCGAACATGTCGGTGAAGAGCTGAACGAGTTCCGCGTGAATCAGGCCGTTGGACGCGAGCACTTCATCGCTGTCGAGACGGAAGGGCGCGCCGTCGAAGCGGGTGATGGCGCCCCCGGCTTCAAGGACCAGCAGCGCTCCGGCGGCGGTATCCCAGGGGTTGAGATGGAACTCCCAAAAGCCTTCGACGCGTCCGCAGGCGGTGTAGGCGAGGTCGAGAGCGGCCGATCCGGCGCGGCGCACGCCGTGCGAGCGCAGCGTGAACTCCTGGTAAAAGTGGATGTTGGGGCTGATATGCCGTTTGCGGCTGGGGAAGCCTGTGGACAGCAGCGACTCGGCGAGGTGTTTGATTTTCGACGCATGAATGCGGCGGCCATTCAGCCAGGCTCCCAGGCCTTTTTGCGCAACGAACAATTCGTCGCGAGTGGGATCGTAGATGACGCCGGCGATCAGCTCGCCGTCTTTGCCTGCGGGGCGGTGTTCGAGCCCGAGGGAAACGCAGAAGACTGGAAAACCATGCGAGAAGTTCGTGGTTCCGTCGAGCGGATCGACATACCAGCGGTATTCACTCTCGATGCGCTGCCGGACGCCTTCTTCGCCGTAAATGCCGTGGCCGGGGAATGCGGCGGTGAGCCGTTCCGCAATCAGCTTTTCGGAGGCGCGATCGGCCTCGGTCACGACATCGACGTCACCCTTATATTCGGTGGCCACACCGCGCTCGAAATAACCGCGGATGAGCGCGCCGGCTTCGAGTGCGATAGGAACGGCGCGCACAGCCAGGTCCATCTCTTTCGGGATCCATGCATGGACTGGAACCTGGCTCACTGGCCGTCCTCGGCAGACCCATCGTCATTGGAGCCGTTCCGCGGCCTGCGGCGGCCATGCTCGGTGATGGTGCGAATCTGATTCTTGTAAATGAAGAGGTTCGGCTTGCCGTCGCGGGTGATGCGGATCATGCGGTCGTCGAAATACTCGATCCAGCCGGAGACGGTCTCTCCGTCATGGAGCTTGACGTGGACGGGAACCTGGCGATCGCTCAACGAGCGGAGGTAGAGGGCTTCCTGTCCAGTTTCGCCCGGGGGTGGGTTTTTGTGCCGGCGGCGGGAGGGTTGATCGGGCGGCATGAACGTATTGTAGCCGCCCCGCCGATCACTTCTCGTTCTTGTCGAGCAAAGCGGAGGTGAGCATGTGCAGGAGCGCGAGCACCACCGCGCCGATCAGAGCGGCGGTCCAGGTGGCGACGTAGAAGCCGGGCACGACGTGTCCGGCCAGCTTGAGGATGAAGGCATTGATGACGAGGAAGAACAGGCCCAGGGTGAGGATGCTCAGGGGCAGCGTGATGAGCTTAAGCAGCAGACCGAGGGTGACGTTGAGCAAACCGATGATAAGGACGGCGATGAGCGCCGCGGTAACACTGTGGACAATAAAGCCGGGCACCAGCCGGGCGGTGACCAGCAGAGCAAAGGCCTGCAACAGCCACTTAAGGAGCAATCGCACCATGGGTCGACACCTCTTTCAGTCAGCAGCCAATAGCCAGTAAATACTACCTGGGCGCCATCGTTTCTCAAAGGGGAGAGATTTGTAACGGAAATCGTTACTGAAGGAGAAGGCCGCCGGCATGACCGGCGGCCTGCAGTCGCACGCGGCGAATGGCTTACTGGGGTTGCGGAGCGCTGCTGGGAGGCGCCTGGTTGTCGCCGCCCATTCTGTTATGCCGGCGGCCCTGCATCTTCGCCTGCAGTTCTTCGAACTGCTGCTTCTGCTGATCGTTCAGAGCCGCTTCCAGACGGGCTTTCGTGTCCTGCCGGATGGCGATGGCCTTCGTGCGGCGATCCTGGCGCGAGAGCGACTGATCCTGCCACAGGGCCTGCATTTTCTGCTGGCGGTCGAGCAAAATCGGTTTGATCTGGCTCTGCTGATCGGCGGAGAGATTGAGCGTCTTCGTCAGGTGGGCGAGCTGCCGGTCGGGATCCATGTGGCGGCCGCGACGGTGTCCCCACTGTCCCTGCTGCTGGCCGCTGGGCGGTGCTGCCTGGTCCTGCGCCGGAGCCGGGGTTTGTGCCGAGGCTTGATCCTGCGCGTTGAGAGCGGCGTTCGCGCCAAACGCGAGCAGACCGCCGAGTGCAATTGCGAAAAATTTGTTTTTCATGGTGCCGGGTACTTCCTCCTGTTGCTGTTTTCAACCCGCTGCGATGGGGCGAGTTCCGCAGAACAGAAGGGGAAATTTTTGCTGAAGACTGCGTCTCAACTGAGATTTATTGCGTCTGCAGCGCGGCGTCGTGGAGCGCGACCGGCGGCATGGGCACGGGCGCAGTGCGAAGTCCGCAGCGCAGCAGATCGGGTACGTGCTCGTCCTGATTCGGCAGGTAGGCATAAGCGAAGATCGCCCGATAGTCCGTCTCGCCGGGATAGTTGCAGCGCGCGCAGCTGGGCCGGTACTGAATCGCGGGATGGTCGCGCATGGCAACCGTCCAGTCCTCGGAGCCGCGGGCGGGCACGGTCAGATACTGGGCGTGCTCGGGCGGAGACGCGGGACGAAACGCGAACATCGGACCCTTCTCCACCAGCGCATTGACCAGCGCACCGCCACGACCGGCGGAGGCGCGCCACAGCCAGCGCAAACCCACGCGCGCATACCAGTGCGCGCTGGAGGGAACGGGCTGGGCAAGGCGAATGTCTTTGCCGGTTTTGTTCTCGATGTGGAAGGCGAATCCTGGACCGGCATGGGTCCCCACATCAGCCAGATAACTGGCGTGGAGCGTCACGCCGGTGCATTGCGCAACGAAGGGGCCGGGCCGTCGCTCGACGCCGGCGGAAAACGATCCTGCGCTCCAGGAGAGGAGAAGAAGGAGAGATCCGAGGCGCAGAAGAGACTTCATGACTGAGAATTATGCCAAGCGATGAGTGGGTTTACAGTCCGCAGGTCGAGTCGTTCCCGATTGCGCTTAGCTGCGGCCGAGGGCGTCCAGATCGATCGCTTCGTACTCCTTGCGTTCGATGCCGGCGCGAATCTGATCCGGCGTTTTGCCCTGCTTCGTCATCTTGTAGGCGTAGGCTTCTTCGGCGGCGCAGGTGGCGCAGATAGCGCCGTGCGTTCCTTCGAAGCAGCTGTGCAGGCTGGCATGGCCGAGCGCGCGGTCGCAGCGGCAGTAGCAGGGGATCTGATAGAGCACATCGGGAATCTGCGCTGCCTGTTTGTAGACTTCCACCTGCCACTTCTGCTGGAAGAACTGCCCGGTGAGCTGCTGGCCGGACATGATGGGAGGCAGCTTCTCGCCCTTGCGCGGCGGCAAAGGATGATAGGCAGGAATATCCTGCGCTGGATCGGACCATTGCGCATGCACGGTGCTGGCCGGATCGAAGCCGGCAGGGATGGCGTAGGCGGCGACGATGGCCACGCCGAGCAAGAGGCTGAGGAGGACGCGTTTCACTGGGGACTCCAGCCTTAATCGTACCAGGAGAGAGGATTCCGGGTGGGGAGAAGGGGCGATGCAGGGGTCAAAAGCAAAAAAAGGCGGCACGAACGGTGATTTGTCCGTGCCGGGAGGCCAGTGACGCAACTTGTGAACTGCTGCCAGCGGCGAATTCTGAGTCGCCGTTCCGGCTTAAAACTCTTCTTCAAACTCTGATGCCTTGCGCTGGGGCGATGGACGATTTATTTTGCCCGACAAGGCCGAAATCAGTACTGCTCGATCTCCAGAATAGTGTAACCCTGAACCCCCAAATGTACAAGCCTGCTACACAATTTAATATTTTTGAAGGTTCCTAACCTTCCCACTTTGGGACGTTCCGCACCGTCCATCCCATGTCCAATCAACCACAAACGCCCGAAAAATCACAATCCGGCCTCAGGATGAAGGCCTTTCTGACAGGCGCGATCGTTGGCGCCTCAGCCCTGATTGGGGGTCTTGCCGTCGTGCTCTGGAACCGCAAGGCACTTGCAGGTCTGCGCCAGCACCCCGAACCGGGTCAAAATGCTGGTGCGGAACCCGACGTCGACGGAGAGTAAGGGCTGCGAGAACGCCTCGTGTGGCGAAGTTCCGTGCGCTGGGGTTCTGTGCGCTGGGGTTCTGTGCGGGGGCGCGCCTCACCCAAGGCTGTCAATGGCTGCTGCCAGGTCGAAATCCCGCTCTGTCAGGCCGCCGGCGTCGTGACTGATGAGCGCGAGACGCACCTTGTTATAGCGGATATCGATGTCGGGATGGTGCCCGGCGCCCTCGGCCATCTCGGCCACGCTGTTCACGAAGTGCATGGCTTCGATGAAGTTCTGGAACTCGCAGCGGCGCACCAGCTCGCCCCGCTCGAGGCTCCACGACGGAACCGACTTCAGTTTTGCTGCGACGACTCTGTCTTCCAGGACAGGCATGGCCTCTTCTCCGCACTCGGGATCTCAGGCACTCGTCGGTAGATGAGATTCAAACTTTCAGATCTTCGATTGCCCCAGCAAATGATAACGGAGAGAAGCGCGGGTGGCGGGTCATTTCGGCGCGCAAATCCTCCCAAAGGCTGTCGGGCAGGCCGAGGAAGACCTCGACAATATTAGGGTCGAACTGGGTACCGGCACATTTTTCGACTTCGGAACGGGCCACGTCGTAGGAACGGGCTTTGCGGTAGGGGCGGTCGGAGGTGATGGCGTCGACGGTGTCGGAGATGGCAAAAATCCGCGCGCCGAGGGGGATCTCGTCGCCTTTCAGGTTGCGCGGGTAGCCGTTGCCGTCGTAATGCTCCTGGTGGGCATAGACGATGTCGGCGGCCTCTTCGAGAAAGGGGATCTTGCGCAGGATCTGGTAGCCGCGGGCGCAGTGCTCGCGCATGATGCGCTGCTCTTCGGGGTCGAGCTTGCCGGGCTTGAGCAGGATGGCGTCGGGAATGGCCATCTTTCCAATGTCGTGAAGGAATGCGCCGCGGGCGATGATGCGCGTTTGCGCCATCTCCACACCGCAATGGCGGGCCAGGGCGATGGTGTAGGCGGTCACGCGGCGGGAGTGCCCTTCGGTCTCGGCATCCTTGAGGTCGAGCGCGTCGCCCAGAGCCTCGAGGGTGATGTCGTAGGAACGCTCCAGGTCGGCCATGGCCTGGCGGAGCATTTCAGTACGAGCGGAAACGAGCTGCTCCAGATTGTGGCGATAGACAGAGTTCTGCTGGACGAGGCGGCGATAGTCCAGAGCGCGGCGGACGGTGACCAGCAGCTGCTCTTTTTCGAAAGGCTTGAGCAGATAGTCGTAGGCGCCTTTGCGCATCGCGGAGATGGCGACGCCAACGTCGTGGATGGCGGTCACCATGACCATGGGCGTGTCGGGCTGAACCTGGCGAATGCGCTCGAGCAGCCCGATGCCGTCGAGGCCGTTCATGACGATGTCGGAGAGGATCAGGTCGTAGGGAGGGTCGTGTTCGAGATGCTCGATGGCTTCGAGGCCGTTGGAGGCCAGGACCGGGGTGTAGTTGGATTTTTCGAGCATAGCGGCCATCAGCGTGCGAACGTACGGCTCGTCGTCCACGATCAGGATCCGCTCTGACGCCACTGCCCCCTCCAGCCTTTGGCTCGATACACCTGCTGAGTTTTGTTGGAGACCCGTAAGAATTCCGCTCTATCGTATCCTGCGAATCGTCGACAATGCGTGCAATTCCCGGAACATAGAACCAGGAGGACCATTTCGGATCACTCCTGTTGCGCAGTTCCTGCGACGGGAATCGCAGCCCGAGTCGAGGCCTACAACAGCGGTGTCACCACTCGGTTCCCCAGGATTCTATTTTGCGCCATCACCTGCCCTTGGCTCTCTCCCCCAAACGGGGCAAACGTGCATCTAACGTTCGTGTTAATCTTCTCTTGCCGGATCCCAGAGCCGGCTCTCACGCATGTTGTTCGAAATCGACCGACAGTTCGCAAAAATTACCGCCCGTGAAATGGCGCCGCAGAGTCTGGCTGAAAAGCAGCGAGACATCTACGACAGCCATCGCCATCGGGTTTTCTCGGTCTCCTACTACATGACGGGCAGCGAACTGGAAGCGGAGGAGATCCTGCGGGGCACGTTCATCCGCGCTTTTCTGCGCGAGGATGAGCCGGATCACGCGATCATCGACACAGCGTTGCTGGAGCAACTGCGCGACCAGCGCGTTCTGGTGGAAGAAACGCCTCTCCCTGCACCCACGGCCGGCTATCTGCCGCAGCGCAACAATATTCTGCGCACGGAGCTGGAGGAAGCCATCCGCATCCTGCCTTCGAACGAGCGCCTGGTTTTCCTGTTGATGGATGTGGAAGGCTACGCGGCCACCCGGGTCGCGGAGATGCTCAACCAGAGCCCGTCCACGGTGCTGCGCACTGCGCTGACCGCGAGAATGCGGCTGCGCGCCGAGCTGGCGACCATGCGCGACAGCAATCGCCAGGCCGCCTGATTCCCGTTTAGTCCCCCGCTCTTGTGTCGCTGCGTTACGCTTTGCGCGCTTCGCGCTGCGCGCGGCGATTCTTCGCCCAGCCTTCTTTCGTCACCTGACGGCCACGCGCCACGGCCAGGGCATCGGCGGGCACGTCTTTCGTGATCGTAGAGCCGGCTCCGATATAGGCCCCCTCGCCGATGACCAGCGGCGCCACCAGCGCCGAGTCGCTGCCGATGAAGACCTTGTCGCCAATCACGGTCTGGTGCTTCGCGACGCCGTCGTAATTGCAGGTGATGGTGCCGGCGCCGATGTTGACCCCGCTGCCGATCTCCGCGTCGCCCAGATACGTCAGGTGGTTTGCTTTGGAGCCTTTCCCGAGGCGGGTCTTCTTGGCTTCGACGAAGTTGCCGATGTGAGCGCCCTCGCCGATGTGGCAGCCGGGGCGAATGTGGGCCAGCGGGCCAATGCGGGCGCCGTTGTCGATCTGCGTATCGGTGATGACGCACGACTGCAGGATCACCACCTGGTCGCCGACGGTGGAGTTTTCGATTACCGAATAAGAGCGGATGCGGCAGTCGCTGCCGACGCGGGTGTGTCCGAGCAACTGCACGAAGGGCTCAATGACGGTGTCCGCACCGACCTCGACACGCGCGTCGATCATGACCGTCTCCGGTTGCTGAATGGTGACGCCGGCGGCCATGAGCCGATTGGCCGTGGCGATGCGCAGTTCGCGGTCGAGCATCATCATCTCGGCAATGGTGTTGGCTCCCAGGACTTCTTCAGGCTGCGCCGCTTTGCGTGCCAGCACGCGCTCGCCGGCCTCGTGCAGCAGCCGGGCCATATCGGTGAGGTACAGCTCTTTCTGGGAATTGTTCGCGGTGAGCTGCCCGATGTGTTTGAACAGGGATTCGCGGCGGAAAGCGTAAATGCCGGAGTTGATCTCGCGCAGGTTTTCCTGGCCAGGCCGGAGAGATTTTTGTTCGATGATGGCATCGACCTCCGGCGCATCCGGGGCCTTGCGAAGGATGCGTCCGTAACCAAAAGGCTCGTCGGGCTCGGCGGTCAGGATGGTCATCGCGGCCCGCTCCTGGAGATGAAAATCGCGCAGGGCGACGATGGTCTCGGGGCGCAGCAGAGGGACGTCTCCGGAGAGAATGATCAGCTCGTCGTAGTCGCGGGTGCCCGGCTCGGCGGTCTGGATGGCGTGACCCGTGCCTCGCTGCTCGGTCTGCACGACGAAGCGCACGCCGGTCTCGCGCGTGGCGGCCTGTACGGCCTCAGCCTGATGTCCGACGATGACCAGGATGTCCTGGGGCGGCACGACCTGGGCGGCGGAGGCAATCACGTGCGCCAGCAACGATCGTCCGCCGATCTCATGGAGCACCTTGGCGCGTTTGGATTTGAGCCGGGTGCCCTTGCCCGCGGCCATGATGATGATTCCGAGTCGCATGGATTGTCAGAACTCCTTCAGCGAGCGTGCAGATGCTGCAGACCCGCAGGGTAACGATCATTCTCTCAAACGCACATCCGCAGCAGGCTGCCAACGCTGCGTCAGGCTGTGCGTTCTTCCAGAGTCGGTAACCCGCTGATCGCCTTGCCGGATTTTCGCTGTGCCATCCGGATTTCATACAGGCTCTGGAGATTCAGCCAGAACTCAGGCGTTGTGCCAAAGAAGTGTGCCAGGCGCAGAGCTGTATCGCCAGTGATCGCTCTCCGCCCACCCAAGATTTCTGTGATGCGATTGGTCGGAACCTGAAGCTGACGAGCAAGGCTCGAAGCACTCATGCCAAGCTCGCTCAGCTCTTCAGCCAGGTGTTCTCCGGGATGAATTGCCTGCACACTCATCGGCTTCTCCTTAGTGATAGTCAACAACCTCAACGTCGGATGGTCCCACTCCATCGCTTTCCCAACGGAAGCAGATGCGCCACTGGTCATTCACGCGAATGCTGTATTCGCCCTTTCTGTCTCCCAGCAGAGATTCCAACCGGTTCCCCGGCAGCGCAGCAAGATCGCGCAATGTGGTGGCTGCTTCCAGACGGTCCAGTTTCATTCTCAACGCACGCTCAAATCCCGAGAATGCCTTGACCCGCCGGCCGTCAGCGAACTCCCTGGTCCGCTTGTCGCGGTAGCTAACGATCACAAGAGATCGTAACTTCTGTTATGCGTTACGTCAAGCGTAACGGGATTCATCTCTCATGGCACCCGCTCGTCAAAGCGGCAATCATTCTGATACCTGGTCTCAAATTTCCTTAATCGTGAGGCTTGCACTCGTATACTTTCGAGCAGCGACCCGCGCGAGGAGACGCATGCCCTGTCTGGAAATGAAAGTGCCGGCTCTGCCGCACCCTGTCCCGGCCACGCGGCTCCGCGCGCTTCTGGAAAAACCGGGCGCCGCAGTGCTCCGGCGCAACGAGCTGGCGGAGGCGCCGGGACACGACGATGGGGAGCTGCGCAACCGAATCCGCGTCGCAGCGGTTCTGGCCGTGAACCTCACCGATCCTCCGCAGCCGATCGAGACGACTGAGCCAAAGGACGAAGCGGAACCGGCAGAAGAACCTCACACCGTAGCCGAGCCTGAGGCCGAGCAGCAGACGGGCAGCTTCGCCAAGGGGCTGGAGATCTGGATGAGTGACGGCGAGCGCGCGGTGTGTGTGCTGGCCGATGCAGACGAGATTCCGGGCGCGCTGGCGATGTTCGATGCGTGGCTG
>DASZYN010000680.1:0-1799 GCA_035545435.1 Acidobacteriaceae bacterium
GGCCGCATCAACAAGGCGTGGGGACTGGCATTGCGCAAGCGTTTCTGCCGCGGCTTCAATTTCGAGCTGCAGGCCGCCGCGACCGACAACGGCATCAACATCTGCCTGGCGGAGCAGCACAGCTTTCCCCTCAGCGACGTCTTTCACTTCCTTTCGACTGAGACGGTCGGCGAGCTGCTGGAGCAGGCATCGATTGCTTCGCCGATCTTCAAGACGCGCTGGCGCTGGGATGCCTCGCGGAGTTTGCAACTGTTACGGTTCCAAAAAGGACGCAAGGTCGCTCCGCAGATCCAGCGCATTCGAAGCGACGATCTTCTGGCCAGCGTTTTCCCGCAGGCAGCGGCGTGCTTCGAGAACATTGAGGGCGACATCCAGATTCCCGACCATCCGCTGGTGAAGGAAGTGATGCGCGATGTGTTGCAGGAGGCGATGGATCTCGAGGGCCTGAAAGCTGTCATCGAGGCCATGCACGAGGGACGCATTCGTTGTGTTGCTGTGGACACGACGACGCCTTCGGCTTTCGCCCATGAACTGATCAACGCCAAGCCCTACGCTTTCCTCGACGATGCCGGACTGGAGGAGCGCCGCGCGCGCGCCGTTCAGTTGCGAGGTGTTCTGCCCGATGCGGAGCTGGGCGAAGCCGGGAGACTGTCCCAGGATGCGATCGACGAAATCCGGCAGGAAATCTGGCCCGATATCCGCGACGAGCACGAGCTTCATGACCTGCTGTGCGGTCTGGTGGTCGTACCAGTCGAGACCCTTGGTCATCCTGGGGCGCGGGATTGGGACGTTTTTCTGAGCCGCCTGGTACAGTCGGGCCGCGTCCTGACCGCGAAACGACAGGAGATGGCGTATGTTGTCGCGGCCGAACGGGCTCAATGGCTTAGGAGCCTTTGGCCGGATGTGGAATTCTCTGTGGAAATGTTGAAAATCCCTGGAGAAGTCCCCCAGAACAGTGACATTTTGCGGAAAACGTTACAGGGATGGTTACAAATTTCAGGTCCGGTGACCTCGACAGCGATCTCCGAGCAGCTTGGCCTCGATCCGGCCGCTGTTTTTCAGCAGATGGTCCATCTTGAATCGACCGGAACGATCCTGCGCGGTGTCTTCGAAGGAGCGCACGGCCGGGAATCTGTGCCTGACACTGAGATTGAATGGTGCGAGCGCCGCATCCTGCAGCGCATCCACCGGCGAACGCTGGCGACGCTGCGCAAGCAGATCGAACCGGTCACGCCCGCGGTCTACATGCGCTTCCTGCTCGACTGGCAGCACCTGGGCGAACAGCGTCAGCTCAGTGGCGAGCAGGGACTGCTGGAAGCGCTGCGCGGTCTGGAAGGATTCGAGGCGCCGGCAGCCGAGTGGGAGCGATCGATCCTGCCGCAGCGCGTGGCCGGCTACGATCCGCGCTGGCTCGATGCTCTTTGCCTCACGGGTGCTGTGGGCTGGGGCCGTATCTCGCCGCATCCGGCATTTGCCGATGCGAGCAGCGGTGGCCCGCGCCGCGTGGTGCCCACGAGCATGGCGCCGGTGACGTTTTTCATCCGCGAAGAGGCGCTGTGGATGGATTTGTGCCTGTCACAGCGACAAATTCCGGAGGCAAACCTCAACGCCTGCCTGAGCGAACTGGCCAATCGCCTGCGGTCGCTCCTCACCGAGCGCGGGGCGATGTTTGCCGGCGATTTGATCCGCATGCTCGGCGCTCCCGCAGATGAGGTTCATCGCGCTTTGTGGGAGCTGGTCGCGGCAGGCGTGGTTCATGCGGACGGCTTCGACAGCCTGCGCCTGCTCATCGATCCGCG
>DASZYN010000681.1:0-4187 GCA_035545435.1 Acidobacteriaceae bacterium
CGGCAGGTCCTGCTCTTCGACGCTCGGCGTCAGTTGCGGAGGCGGCGTGAGGTAGAGCGCGAGGGACACATATTGTGCGAGATTGCGCGAAGGCTCGTCGGTGCGATGCTGATCGATGAAGGCGCAGAGCTTGTCGCGATCATCGGCCGCATCCGCTGAGGAGCGAATGGCCGCATTGACCTCGTCGCGAACCGTTTTGCGCACGGGCTCTGAATCATCAAGACCGCGGTCGTAACCGCACGCGTTGAGGGCGACGCCGATGTCAAACATGGCCTCGCTGGTTTCGAGGCTGACGTCGGGTCCGGCGGGATCGATGAGGGCCGGCGCGGTCGAAAGCTTCTGCTCGGGAGGCGGCGCCGGACGGCTGGGCGAGGGGATTTGCGTGGGGTTCATCCCCGGAACCTGGCTGGAACTGGAGCCCGGGGTTTGCTGAGCCAGACAAGAAGCAGCGGAGACGCATCCCGCGAGAAGGATCAGCAGGGGAAAGTGGCGGGAATACGACGACATAGAGATTGGACGGTTGAACTGCCCTTCAGTCTATGCGCGGGTGAAAGGAGGGTCAATCCGGGGATCGGTCATCGGTGCTCGGATGGCCGCCCTTTCCCAGGCTTACAATTCTCGAATTGAGTTGCGCCCCGCCTATGAAAATTTCCCGGCGACCGTTGGTTTCTCGTCTTCTTCCTGCGTGTTTGGTCACAGCGCTTGCGCTCCCAGCTCTGGCCCAGCAGGCAAAGCCTGTTCACGACGGGGCCCCGGACGACGCCGGCCGTAAGTCTATCGCGTACCTGGACGAGCAGCCGGCGCGCGCTCGCCACGCCATGGTGGTGACGGTCCATCACCTGGCCACCGACGCGGGCGTGACCATTCTGCGAGCGGGCGGCAACGCCGTCGACGCCGCCGTCGCCGTCGGATTCGCGCTCGCGGTCGTGCATCCCGTCGCCGGGAACATCGGCGGCGGCGGATTCATGCTGATCCACCAGCACGACGGGCGTAATCTCTTCATCGACTATCGCGAGAAAGCGCCGCTGGCCTCGACCACCAATATGTATCTCGATGCGCAGGGAAACATCATTCCCAACGCCAGCATCGTGGGATATCGCGCAATCGGCGTCCCGGGTGCAGTAGCGGGCCTGGTCCACGCCGAGAAAAGATACGGCAAGCTGACGCTGGCCAAAGTCATGGCGCCGGCAATTCACCTGGCCGCCGATGGATTTGCGCTGAGCGATGAGGAGGCTGCCGAACTTCACGACAAGATCCTGACCGGGTTTCCCGCGTCGCGAACGATCTTTCAGAGGGACGGGAACTTCTATAAGACGGGGGACGTTTTCCGGCAGCCGGAGTTGGCGGAGACGCTGCGCAAAATCGCCCGGGATCCGGATGATTTCTATCGCGGCGCGATGGCGAAGCAGATCGCCAAGGCTATCCAAAAGGGCGGCGGACTGATCACTGCCGAGGACATGGCACGTTACACCGTGAAGGAGCGCGAGCCGGTGACCGGCACGTATCACGGATACGAGATCGTGAGCGCTCCGCCACCGTCATCCGGAGGCGTGGCGCTGATCGAGATGCTGAACATCCTCGACGGCTACCGTCTGCGCCCGCTCGGCGACCGCACCGCACCGGAGATGCACCTGATCACGGAAGCATTTCGTCGGGCGTATATGGATCGCTCGAACTATCTCGGCGATCCCGACTACGTGAAGATTCCGGTTGAGAAGCTGATCAGCAAGACGTATGGCGATGCGTGGCGAAAGTCCATCGAGACCGATCAGGCCAGCGCGTCGGCGTCGCTCCAGCGTCCGTCGGGATTCCTGCCGCCGGCACCCACCATGGCCGATGTACGCCAGGAGGCTGCGGACACAACGCACTACTCGGTGATGGACGGCGAGGGCGATGCCGTGGCCGTGACCACGACTCTCAACGGCGGGTTCGGATCGGGCGTCACGGTGCCGGGTTTGGGATTCCTGCTGAACGACGAGATGGACGACTTCGCCTCGAAGCAGGGCGTACCGAACATGTTCGGCCTCATTCAGGGCCCCGCGAATGCGATTGCGCCGGGCAAGCGGCCGCTCTCGAGCATGACGCCGACCATCATTCTGAAGGATGGCAAGGTCGCGATGGTGCTGGGATCGCCAGGGGGCGGCCGGATCATCACGACGGTGGCGAATATTTTCCTGAGCGTCGCTGACGAGGGGCTCAATATCCAGCAGGCCGTGGACGCTCCGCGATTTCACCACCAGTATTTGCCGGACGTGCTGTTCCTGGAGCCGGGATTTTCTTCAACTTCACTGGAGGGTCTGAAAGCGATGGGTTACAACGTCCGAGTCGGCGGACACTGGTCCGACGGCGAGTGCATCGCAGTCGATCCGAAGACAGGAGAGCTGGAGGGCGGCCAGGATCATCGGCATCATTACGGAGAAGCGGCCGGGTATTGATGGGCATGAGACCGATTCCTGCATAAAGGCGCGTCTTAGCGCGGCGCCGATGCAGGCATTCAGGACATCACCTGCGTGCCGGCCTTCAGCATCTTTGGCCTCGAGACCATCTCCGGACGAAAGCCGATCTGGCGGCGCGGCCTCTCCGGCGGTGTCGTGAGCGAGCGGATCGTATGGATGATCTTGCTGATTACGGTGTCGTGCGTTTCCAGCCGCTGCTCCAGTTCCGACAACTTCGCCGCGAGCGCCTTATGCGCAGCGAACGTCTTGCGCAGGTGTACAAAAGCACGCACCACAAAAATGCTGACCTCAACCGCGCGCGGGGAATTGAGCACGCTGGCAGCCATGATGGCACCGTGTTCAGTAAAGACGTAAGGCAGGTAACGGCGGCCGCCCCGGTTCGAGTTTGAGATCACAGTTTGTGATCTCAAAGTCCGAAGGTCCTTCGCCGTAAGCCGAAAAACAAAATCCGGGGGGAAGCGGCTCTTGTTTCGCTTGACTGCCTGGTTGATGGCTCTGACTTCGACACCGTAGAGTGCCGCAAGGTCGGAGTCGATGAGAACGCGCTGGCCGCGAACGAGAATGATCTGACTCTCGATCGGTTTTACTGTGAGGGCGGTGCACCTGGCCATTTTGACCCCTTATTTTGAGATCACAAATTGTGATCTCAAAGAAAAACAGGATTGCGGAAAAGCGATGGATGCGAGGCCGCAGGAGGCCGCCTGTTCAGCCCCATCGCAAAAAGGATCCCATGCGAATCGCGCCATGAATCGAAAAGTGTGGGTTTTCTCTGAGCGGTGGTCACGTTACCTTGCGCCTCCGGACGGCGTCTTCTTGCCCCGTGCTCCGGCCTCTGGTTTATCCTGCTCGAAAAGCGCACTATTTTGCAGGGTATTCCTGCTAAGGGAGCGACATGCCAGAAGCGATCTGTGATATCGGCCTGATCGGCCTTGCGGTCATGGGCCAGAACCTTGTGCTGAACATGAACGATCACGGTTTCAAGGTGGCCGTCTTCAACCGCACCGTGTCGAAAGTCGACGACTTTGTGAACAACGAAGCGAAGGGCACGCAGGTGGTCGGCGCGCACACGATCGAAGAGTTTGTCGGGCTGCTCAAGAGCCCGAAGCGCGTCATGCTGATGGTCAAGGCCGGCGATACCGTCGATCAGATGGTCGATCATGTGCTGCCCTATCTGTCCCCTGGTGACATCGTCATCGATGGTGGTAACTCCCTGTTCACCGATTCCAATCGGCGCACGAAAGACCTCGCCGCGAAAGGCATCCTCTTCATCGGCACCGGCGTCTCGGGCGGCGAAGAAGGCGCGCGTTTCGGACCGTCGATCATGCCCGGCGGCAATCCCGACGCATGGCCGCATGTGAAAGACATCTTCCAGTCCATTGCCGCCAAGGTCGACGAAAACGGGCAGGCAACGAATTCCAGCGGCAAGGGCACTCCCTGTTGCGACTGGGTGGGCGATGCGGGCGCAGGCCACTACGTCAAGATGGTCCACAACGGCATCGAGTACGGCGATATGCAACTGATCTGCGAAGCCTACGACCTGCTGAAGCACACCCTGAATCTCACTCCGGATGAGTTGTCCGCTGTCTTCGTCGACTGGAACAAGGGCGAACTGGACAGTTACCTGATCGAGATTTCGTCGATCATCTTCGCGAAGAAAGACGAAGACGGTACACCCATCGTCGATAAGATTCTCGACACTGCCGGTCAAAAGGGAACAGGGAAGTGGACGGT
>DASZYN010000682.1:0-16950 GCA_035545435.1 Acidobacteriaceae bacterium
CCAATGCGCTGAAGGGAGAAGTCGCCTTCACGGGCGAGAGGCGCCGCATGAGTGTTCGCAACCTGCTGGTGGTCGCGCAGGTGGCGATGGCGCTGATCCTGCTCTCGCTGACAGGGCTTTTTCTGCGCAGCCTGGAGCACGCGTCGCGGATCGACATTGGTTTTCGGACACGCGGACTGCTGCTGCTCTCGGTCGATCCGCGGCTGAATGGATATACGCCGGCAAAGACGGCCGCATTCCTCAGGGAATTGCGGGAGCGCGCCAGGGCGCTGCCGGGCGTGGACGCAGCGGTGTGCACCGATGTGCCGCTGCTTTCGGGCGGCAATCGCAGCGAGGGCTTTACGCTTAGCGGTCACTCCGCGAAAGAGACTCCCGTGACGGCCGATCTCTATATGGTGACGCCGGGCTATTTTGACGCGATGGGAACGCCGCTGCTGGCAGGACAGGATTTCAGCGATGAGCCAGCCGACGGGCCGCGTGTCGCGGTGGTCAACAAGGCATTCGCGGATCGGCGCTTCGGGGGAACCAATCCAATTGGGCAGCGCGTCGAGGACGCGGCCGGGACCTATCAGATCATCGGCGTGGCGGGGAATGCGAAGTCGCGCACGGTGGGGGAAGCGACTCGACCGATTCTTTACCGTTCGCTCGATCAGAGCATCGCGAGCGATCCTTCGATGATGGGCTACACCCTAGTGGTGCACACGGCGGGGAATCCGGCGACGCTGGTCAACGCGGTACGGGCTCAGGTGTACGCACTCGACCCGGCGATGGCCATCTATAACGTGGAAACCATGGAGGACCATGTCCGCGCGGCCTATCTCTTGCCGCGATTGGCGGCGATGCTGTTTGGAGTCTTCGGATGCATCGGGATGGTGCTGGCGACGACCGGGCTCTACGGCCTGATGAGCTTCGCCGTGAGCCGGCGGACGCGGGAGATTGGCATTCGCATGGCCCTCGGCGCGCGGCGAGGCGTGGTGCTCCGGATGGTTCTGCGCCGGGCCATGCTGCTGACGCTGGTTGCTTTTGCGCTGGGCTGGCCTGCGGCATGGCTGCTGGCGAGGATTGCCGCGTCTTTCCTTTACGGCATTTCACCGCACGACACGGTGACGTTTGCCGCCGTGCCGGTGGTCCTGGCCATCGCTGCGCTGGTTGCTGTGTGGGTGCCGGCGCGGAGAGCGGCTGCGGTGAATCCAACCGAAGCATTGCGGGCGGAGTGACGCGAGGCGTTGATTTTAGTCGCAGACCAGCAGCGAGGATCCTGAATCAACCGTGAGGGCGGCGGTGTCCGATTCTGAGTCCGCCTGGACGGCGCGTCCTTCCCCGCTGAAGAACCGATCGACGGCGTCCAGGATGGCCGTGCCGGAGCGGGATTCGTAGATGGACTTGCGCAGCGCGGCTCCGCCGGGAACGCCATGCGTAAACCAGGAGGCGAACTGCTTCATCTTTCCTGGAGCTTCCGGATTGGCTTCGGCGATCAGCATTTCGAAGTAAGTCCGGATCATGCGGTGGCGATCGTCCGCGGTGGGCGCGTCGTAGCCGCCGGTGGCGGTGTACTGCGCGATCTGGCGGAAGATCCACGGATTGGCGGGCGCGGCGCGGCCGATCATCACGGCATCGCAGCCGGTTTTCGCGATGAGGGCGCACGCGTCCTCGGGGGTGCGCACGTCGCCGTTGCCGATGACCGGGATCTTCACGGCATCTTTGACCTCGGCGATATGGTGCCAGCGCGCCTGGCCGGTATATCCCTGCTCGCGCGTGCGGGCATGGAGCGATACCGCGTTCAGGCCGGAGTCTTCGGCGAGCTTCGCGAGCGGAACGCAGATGATGTGGTTGTCGTTCCAGCCGAGGCGGAACTTGACGGTGAATGGAATGGTGACGGCAGCGCGCACGGTGCAGAAGATTTCGCCGATCAGCGGCAGGTCGCGCAGCAGGCCGCTGCCGCCGTTGCAGGACACGACGCGTTTCGAAGGGCAGCCGAGGTTGAGGTCGACCATGTCGAAGCCGGTGTCCTCGACGATGCGGGCGGCTTCGGCGAGGGTCGCCGGGTTCGATCCGAAGATCTGAGCGGCAATGGGGTGTTCATCGTCATAGAAGGTCAGGTAGCGTTTGCGCTTGGTTTCGCGCATCCGGGAGAGGCCGTCGGCCGAGGTGAACTCGGTCATGATGAGGCCGCAGCCGGACTGTTGGTTGGTGACCTGGTCTTCGATCGACGAGGGATGGTCGGGCGCAGATGAAAAGACACTCGCGTTGCGGATGAAGCGGCGGAAGACGGTGTCGGTGACGCCGGCCATGGGGGCCAACACGGTGGCAGGGGCGACAGTGACGTTGCCGATCTGGAGGGACGCAGGCACACGAGTGCCCTGGGGCATAGCGTGCTCGATCGGATTGTCCCAGGACTTCTTCATGCGCCGCACTTAAAACAATGGCCCCCGCCGCGGCGGAGGCCTTGTCTTTCCAGAGCCGCCAATCCCTACTTCGCGGCTCCTGCCGGCTCCGGCTTGGCTTCGGTTTTAGCGTACTTGCGGCGGAAGCGCTCAACGCGGCCCGCGGTATCGACCAGCTTTTGTTTGCCGGTGAAGAACGGGTGGCAGTTCGAGCAGATTTCCGCGTGGATGTCGCCCTTGTGCGTGGACTTGGTGGCAAAACTGTTGCCGCACGCGCAAACGACGCGAATCTCGTGATAGTTGGGGTGGATTCCCTCTTTAGGCATGATGCTGTTCCCTAAGACCTTTCCTGCAATCCTTTTATTTTACCGTGAACGGGCCGATTGGCCAACGCGGACGTATGGGATGCGCGAGGGCAGGCATGGGATTCAGGGCGGGGCGGACCGGCGATGGAGGGGAAAAAAACTACGGCCCTGCACCCTCCTCAGCGAACAGCAACCGCTTCCCTTCTAGAATTGAGGTGGTGCGAGCCGTAGTTTTGAAGCAGCGCCCGGCCCCGGGAACCCTTCCCGACGTTCTCCGGATCGAATCCATCGCCGAGCCGGTTCCGGGTCCCCGCGAGGCGGTGGTCCAGGTGCTGGCGTCCACGATCAACATCGACGACATCCACGTTATCGAGGGGACCTTCTACGGAGGGATTCCGCTCGGTCCGCGCCCCCGGCCGGACCGGCCGGTGACGCCGGGGAGCGATCTGGCGGGCATCGTCATTGCAACGGGAAAAGACGTGCGCTCGGTGCGGGTGGGAGACGCGGTTTTCGGCGTGCAGATGCCGTTGCGCCGGCAAGGAGCGTGGGCTGAACAATGCGCCGTCGACGAGCGATGGCTCACGCGCAAACCCGATCCTGTCTCGTTCGAGATGGCGGCCGCCTGCGGAGTCTCCGGGCTGGTGGCATTGTCCGCGCTGAAGGCTCTGCGGATGCGAGCCGGCATGCGCGTGGTGGTCGTTGGGGCGACGGGCGGAATCGGGGCGATCGTGGTCCAGTTGGCGGCGCGCGCCGGCGTCGAAGTCATCGGCGTTTGCGGGCCGGCCAACGTCGAACGTGCCCGCCAGCTCGGTTGCTCGTTGGTGCTGGACTACCACCGTGGTCCATGGGATCGGGCGTTGCACCAGGAGGGCATGAGCCGAGTCGATCGCGTTTTCGATGCCGTCGGCGGCGAAGATACGGAGCAGATGGGGCGGCGCGTTTTGGGACGTGACGGCATCTTTGTCACCGTCGTGGGCCCGGAGCGCTTCATCGGCGACCGTGCTCTGGGCTGGCGCGGCATCCTCGCGATTCTGGCGCGGGTCAGTGCGCGGATGCTGCGTTCCTATGTGCGCGGACCTCGCTATGTGCTGACCGGGCCGGGGCCGGGCGGAGGCAACGCACTGGCGGAAGTGGCGGCCGCTGCGTCGGCGGGCGTGCTTCCCCCGATCGATTCGACGGTTGCGTTTGAGCAGAACGCAATGCGGGAAGCGCTCGAACGTGCGGCCGCCCACCGCAACCATGGCCGCATCGTGATTCAGGTCGGCGCTGCGGGCTGAGGCTTCGCGAATTTAGTTCCGAGCCGGCGTCATCTGCTTCACGATGGCGTTGAGCTGACTCTGGATCTCATCGAGCGAGTCCTGGGCGTCCTTGAGCTGTTGCTGGGCGGACTGGAGATTGGTGGTGCGCTCCTGTTCGATCGTAGCCATCGTGGCGGCCTGGCGCTTCAGTTCCTCTGCGTGCTCGGTAAGGGCTTGGGCCTCATTCGGATCGGAAATCGGCTGCTCGAGTCTTTCTTTAATCCGCGCCTGTTCGCCGGCGTTCTCTTTCTGGGCCAGCTTAATGTCATTCAACCGGGACTGAGCGTCATCGACGCGCTGGGTGGCGCGATTGACGACGGTCTGCTGGACCTGCAGTTCGGTGAGGAGAATCTGACTGGTCTGGGTGACTTTGACTTCCTGGTGGATGGCGCGAATCTCGGCGAGGATAGCCTGCAGGGTTTGAGAATCGGACTGGCCGGACTGCGCCAGACATGGAATTGCCGCTGTGAGTGCCAGGCACATAACCGTCGCTGCGCGCATCGCCATCTTGCTCCTCCGCTGTTGCTGAGTATTCTCGCGGCGCAAGCGGGCCGGGGGCAACGGATATTTGTCAGTCGCCCGCGGGCTGGTCGGGGTGAGCCCACAGCCAGGTGGCGCCGAGCCAGGAGTGTCCCGTGGAATCTTCCGGAACGTGGGGGATCAGAGCCCAGAGGCCGATCCACGCGAGAGCAACAAGATTGGGAAAGAGCAGCGGAGCCATGGGCGGCGCACCGTTGACGAGCTTGTCGAAGAGTGAGTGGCCGGGCTCAACGAGGTTCGCGCGCAAATGGAACCAGAAGCCGAGCACCCCGACGAGCGCCTGGGCGAACATGACGAGCATGCACCAGTCCAGATAGCGGCGCGTGACCCTGGCGAGCAGGGGCACAGCAAGGAAGCCAACGGCGAGGGCGGAGGAGAGGACCGGGATCCATTCGGTGTGCAGGAAGAATCCGTTCTCGGCGTGATCGGTGAGCGAAAGAACGAAGTTGCCGAAAAACCCGCCAAGGGCAAGGAAGATAACCCAGCGGGCCCATTCCGCGGTGCGCGGAGCAACGCTGCGGTTGAGCAACAGCAGGAAGCCGAGGCCGGTATAGGAGAGCGGCGCGGCGAAGGGCGCGGCGTAGGTGATGCTCTGAAGAGTGCGCTCGGCGAAGAAGCGGCAATCGAGGTGGTAGAGAACGCCGGCGAGGCCGGTGAGGATCGCAGTCCACCCCACAATTGTGCCGGTAATACTCCAGGTACGGCGCATGCCCGCCAGCCAGGCGAGCGCGATAGCGACAGCAAGGAGCGCGGCGGCGGCGATGGAGAAATACAACGGGACATATTCGGCTTTGACGCCGAATTGATTCACGGAATGCGCAATGTAGATGTCGGCGGCGAGAATGCCGAGATTGGCGGTGGCGAAGAGCTCGACCCAGAGCTGGGGATCGTGCACCCAGCGCATGCGCGGATGGGCGAGCAGGCGGCGGCAGCGGATGAGAAGACTATTCGCCGCCATGCTGCTTCCTCAGTTCGGCGGACATGTGCTCCAGCTCCACCGTTTTCTGGAGCATCGGGTAGTTGCCGTGCCACTGCACGAAGTCGGCCCCACCCATGAAGGCTCCGTGCTTCGACGTGCGGCCGTCGTAGTGCCAGAGATCGAAGTAGAGAAAGTCGATGGGATTGGTGAAGGGCGGGCCTTTGACCAAACCGGCGGCGCGCAGGCTGGTGACGATGTCTTTGGCATGCTGAACCCGGGCGTTGGTGGTGAGGATGACCTGCTCGCCCTGAGCGTAAACGCGATCAATGGTGGGCGCGGTGTGGCACTGCTCGCAGACCTGCTTCATGGCGGCCTGTGCGCGCAGGTAGTTGGGCCGCTTCGTAGTCACTTCTGCGGCGAGGAACCAGCTGAGTCGGTCCGACGGATCGTGCGTGATTTTGAGGCCATTGATGCCGGACATGTGGCAGGTGGCGCAGGTGGGCACGAACATGTCGCGAGTAGTGAGCTGTTTCGGCGGCGCTTTCAGATTAAGTAAATTCCGCTGCGCGGCGAACATCACGCCGTGCTTCGACTCGTTGTAAATCTCCATCTGCGAATGATCGGGGCCCATGTGGCACTGGCCGCAGGTGGAAGGCAGGCGGGCCAGTTCAACAGACGTCGTGTGGCGCGAGTGGCATGCCGTGCAGGTGCCGATGGTGCCATCGTCGTTGGGCTTGCCGATGGCGTGGCACTGAGCGCATCCGCTGGTCATCGCGGAGTTGCCTTCAGCGGCGACGAAAGGATGCGGCGGGCGTTTAGTGCCGCCAGGCTGGTACTGCTCGGAGAAGGAGACCTGCTCGGGCGTGAGACTCTTTTCGCCAAAGACGGCGGCCCAGGAGGGTGCGGCGTGGCGGCTGCGGAGGAACTCCTGGTATTCCTGCTCATGGCAGGAGCGGCAGTTCCCTGCCGTGAGGTGTTTGGCGATGACGAAGCCGTGGTGGTCGAGCTTGTCCTGGCCGGCGGCCGGCTGATGGCAGTCGAGGCAGTTGACGCCTTTGCGGGCGTGGGTGGACATCTCGAATTCGTGCACGACAGAGTACTGCAGCCGGGCGTGGCACTCCGCACATTTACCGGAGGCGCGGACGAAGTCGGCCGTGGGCTGCTGCGTTTCGACGCGGGGGCGTGCCATGTTGATCAGGAAGGCGGCCACGATGAGCGAAAAACCGATGACGACAGCGATAAAGACGGAGCGGAACGACATGCCGGTCGGCCTCCCGGACGAGATTTTGGGGGGAATCGTGCTGGGTCCCCAAAAGGAGTGCCTCGCCACTGTAGCAGCGGGGCGGAAACATCCGCTACCAGGATGAGCCGGAGAGGAGTGCAGCGAATCAGTCCGGGGCGGGCGCTCCCTCGCCGCAGCGGCGATTTGTCCGGGCAAGGGTGGAAGTGTGAATCACGGGCCCCGCGGGAACGTCTAAGCTAGGAGTACCAGCTGGGCCCATCCTCACCATCCCCAAGGGGTGACCAATTTGCGGACCGTCGACATTTTGAAATCGTGGAGCAAGGTCCTGCGGGGCCATACTCCGATGCTGTCCATCGAAGTGACGCGCGAGTGCCCGCTGCATTGCCCGGGATGTTATGCCTACGGGTCGAACCACCTGGGCGGCGAAGTGACGCTGCGCGAGCTGAGCGACAAACGCGGCGACGACCTGGTGGCCGGCGTGCTGGGGCTGGTGGATCAGCACAAACCGATGCACGTCACCCTGGTGGGCGGCGAGCCCATGGTTCGGCATCGCGAGCTGAGCCAGATTCTGCCCGTGCTGGCTGGACGCAACATCTTCACCATGGTGGTATCGAGCGGGATCATTCCCTTCCCCATGGAGTGGATGGCGCTGCCCGGTTTTGTGGCGACGGTGTCGGTCGACGGACTGCCGGAGCACCACAACGTTCGGCGTCACCCGGCAACCTACGAGAAGATCCTGGCCAACGTGGAAGGCCGGAAGGTGAATATCCACCTGACGGTCACTGCGCAAATGCTGGAGCGCCCCGGGTATTTCGAGGAGTATGCGCGGTTCTGGAGCGAACGGCCTGAGGTGCGATCGATCTGGGTCAGCTTCTACACGCCCCAGCGCGGCGAGCAGAGCGCGGAGATGCTGAGCCAGGAGCAGCGGGTGCAGGTGGCGAAGGAACTGGCGCATCTGCATACGATTTATCCCAAACTGCTCACCAATGAGGGATACACGCAGGCTCTTCTGCATCCGCCGGCATCACCGAAGGAGTGCTCCTTCTCGCGGCTTTCCAAGAACTACTCCGCGGATTTGAAAACGCATGTGGAGCCCTGCGTGTTCGGAGGCGATCCGGACTGCAGCCAGTGCGGATGCGTGGCCAGCGTAGCCTCACACTGGGTGAGCGGGATGAAGGTCCTGGGGCCGCTGACGCCGGGACACATCATGCGCGGCTCGCTGGGCATCGGAAACGCGATGGCGCGGCTGCAGGATCTGGCGACGCCGTCGTGGCGGCAGCGGGAAGTGCCGTCGGCGAAGAGCGGGGAGCTGGTGCAGATCACAGACGAGCGCGTGGCGTAGAAAGCGGCCGGGACATGAGGATTGGCTCAGGGATGCCCGTACCACCTTGCTGACCTGACGCTCCGGACTCGAATCCTTCCGGCCTGGCTCGACTTAAAAGCCGATCACGGTGATTTTGTAGATCAAAAGGGTGGCGACGGCCGCCAGAGTAATCCACGCAGCAAACAGATAGCGCCGGAAGAAGTACAACGTGACGCTGACCCAGCAGAAACACGCCGCGATCAAATCGCCGCCCACATAGGGCATGGCCATTGCCGCTGAGAAGTTGGCGCCGTGTACATGCCTGAGCCGGAATATCTCACCCAGCGTCCGAACCACGATCAGGAATTGAATCGTAATGCCGATCTGAGCCCAGCGTTCTCGCGTCACGGCAAGAATTGTAGCCTGAGCCTTTCATCAATACGTCATCGTCCCAATGGATACTAATGTCATGTTCAGATTTCCGGCCCTTTTGATCGTCATGATCCTTCCGTTTGCCGTGAAGACGGACCCCGGCGCAACGCGCCAAATTCTCGTCCACGCCCATCGCGGTGGGCGAGCTTACCGCCCGGAAAACACGATTCCCGCGTTCGAGTACGGCATCTCGGCGGGAGCCGACGTGCTCGAACTCGACCTTGCCGTGACCAAAGACAATGTTCTGGTCGTTTCGCATTCACCGTTTCTCACCCAGCCCAGCGCAGCGAGTCTCTCGAACGATCCGGCCGCCGCCGCTGCAATCGGAGCGGCGCTCGCCAACGAGCGGCACTGCGACGGGCCGCCCCTTCCGCCGGGTACCTACATCCATTCGCTGACGCTGGCTCAGCTCAGGCAATACGATTGCGGTTCGCACACGCTGCCGGCGTTTTCGACCCAGGTCGCCGTACCGCACACGCCAATTCCGACCTTCGACGAGGTTCTGGACCTGGCCCCGCGCGGCTCCTTTCAGTTCAATGTCGAAACCAAGATCTTTCCCAATCGGCCGGAGATTACTCCGACGCCTGAAGCTTTCGTCGCGATGATCGATCAGGCTGTGAAGCGCCACCACCTGCAGTCGCGGGTAATCCTGCAGAGCTTCGACTTCCGCACCCTGCGCGCCATGCGGAAGATCGATCCCGCCATACGCCTGTCGGCGCTCTTTGGGCAGAGCCGCTATGACAAGATGATGGGGATCAGCGACGAGGACAAGAGCTTCGCCCACATCGCGGAGGCCGCACAGCTTCGCAAGGGCGACTTTTTTAGCCCGGATGTCTCCCTGGCCACGCCGGAAGAGGTGAAGTGGGCTCACGAACACGGCATGCTGGTAGCGCCCTACACCGCGAACACTCCGGCAGCCTGGCAGAAGCTGGCCGATGCGAAGGTCGATGCGATCATCACGGATGATCCGGCCGGTCTGCTCCACTGGCTGCGCGCGCAAAGCCCGCCTCTGCATCCCTGAGCCCCTTGCGGAAGCCCCGAGTCCCGACGACGGCCGGCCGATGCCGATCTGAGCCACGCGTTCCTGTGTTCGTGAAGAATTGCCGCGGCGACGCCTCTTCCCAGGAGGGGGCAAAAAACCATCGGATCGAAATCTGCATCTTTCTTCGTGGAGCAGTGTAGGTGCCATGGCGGCGGTTCCCGCAGCCATGGCATCTTCACGGCGAATGAGACCACCGTTGACAAGATCAGAATCCGCAGCTCAACTCTTCGGAAAACCCAGCGTACTCACGGAGGGAGCGAATAATTTCCTTGCCGCCATCATTGCGTCGTCGGACGACGCGATCATCAGCAAGGATCTCAACGGCATTATCAGCAGCTGGAACGCTGGAGCCCAACGCATTTTCGGCTACGAGGCGCCCGAGATCGTCGGTCAATCCATTCTGCGCCTGATTCCCCCCGACCTGCAGCACGAAGAAGAGTTCATCCTGGCCAAGATTCGCGCCGGAGAACGCATCGAGCATTTCGAAACCACGCGCATGCGAAAGAACGGAGAGCGCTTTCCCATCTCCGTGACCATCTCGCCCATCAAGGACAACAGCGGACGAATCATCGGCGCTTCCAAAATTGCGCGCGATATCACGGATCGCCGCCGCGCGGACGAGAGCCGCCTTCGCCTCGCGGCCATCGTGGACTCAGCCGATGACGCCATCATCAGCAAGGATCTCAACGGCATTATCACCAGCTGGAACAACGGAGCGCGCCGTTTATTTGGCTATGAACCGGAAGAGATGATCGGCCAGTCCATCCTCCGCCTGTTTCCGGAAGATCTCCGCCATGAAGAAGCGGAAATTCTTCGCAAGCTGAGGGCCGGAGAGAAAATCGAACACTACGAGACCACCAGAATCAGCAAGACCGGCGAACGCTGTGAGGTTTCCATCACGATCTCTCCGATCCGCAACCACCTTGGAGAAGTGATTGGAGCGTCGAAGATCGCGCGCGACGTCTCAGACCGTAAAAAGGTGGAGCGTCTGGCCATCGAAGCCGAGAAGATCGCAACCACGGGCCGGATGGCCGCCGCCATCGCTCACGAGATTAATAATCCGCTGGGCTCGGTGCTGAACCTGATCTTTCTTGCCCGCCAGGAGGGCATTTCGCCGCAGGAGGTTCAGAGTTACCTTGCCACGGCGGAAGGAGAGCTGGAACGGGTCTCGCACATCGCCCGGCAAACACTCGGCTACTATCGCGATACTGGATCCCCCTCCGAGATCCATCTCCACGGCCTGGTCGAAAACGTTCTGTCGGTGTACCGGAACCGCGTGGTGGCGCATAACATCACGCTCGAGGCCAGCTTCAACGATCTGAGAAAGATCAGGGTGCGCCCCGGCGAAATCGTTCAGGTGCTCTCCAACGTGGTTTCCAACGCGATCGATGCCATGCCCCAGGGGGGCAGGTTGTCGATCAGGACAACCCAAACCACAAAGGGAGAGCAGGAGGGTCTTTACCTCATCATCGGAGACACCGGCAAAGGCATCCGCCGTGAACATATCGGCAGGGTTTTCGAGCCCTTTTTCACCACCAAGGGCAATCTTGGAACCGGGATCGGGCTATGGGTCGCCAAACAGCTCGTGGAACGCCACGGCGGTCAGATCTCGATTTCCAGCAGCACCGAGCGCGACGACAGCGGCACCGTCGTGACTATCTTTCTTCCCTTCAGCCGCGCGCAGAATATGACGCTGCAACCATCCGAACCGGAAAGCAGGTCTGAGAGTGGAGCTTCCTGATTTCGTCGTTTTTCCAGCAGATCGGGTTTCCGGAGGAGTTTCCGGATTCCCATTAACCGAGTCCGAAAGCGAGAAAACGGTTGCGAGGCAGCCCAGGGTTCTGGTCGTCGATGATGAAAGGCTTCTGGCAGATACCACCGCCGCCATTTTGCGTCGCACCGGATTCAACGCAAAGACCGCCTATGACGCCTTTGCAGCTCTGGAATTGAGCGGATCCTTCCATCCCGATTACCTGCTGACCGACATCATGATGCCGGGCATGAACGGCGTGGAGCTGGCAATCGCCATGACGAAAATGCACCCCGCGACCAAAATCCTGCTGATCTCCGGGCAGGCCGGGATTTCGGACATCCTTGCCGGCAGCCGGGAGAAGGGATATGAATTCCCGCTGCTGGCCAAACCGGTCCATCCCGAAACCCTGGTCGAAGGGCTCAGGAACCTGAACAACGGCTGAGATTTCCGCGCAGCCAGGCGGCGACTTCGGCGGCGTTCTGGTCAGGCGGAAAGACGGGGTAAAAGACCTGCTCGATGACGGCGTCCTGCGCAATAAGGGTGAGGCGCTTGAGGAGCGTCATACCGCTGGCCTCGAAGGTTGGCAGGCGCAGGGCGCGGGTGAGCGCGAACGCTTCGTCCGACAGAATGGGAAACGGCAGGCGCTGACGTTCGGCCATCTCACGCTGGTCCGCGGTCGATTGCGTAGAGAGACCGTAAAGGTGATCGACGCCCAGAGCGCGCAGCTCGGCGAAGGCGTCGCGGAAGGCGTTGCATTGCGTCGTGCATCCGCGTGCGCCGGGGATCTGATCCCATCCAGGCGGATTGGGCTGATCGGGAACCCCCGTCCGGGGATAAATGAACAGGACGACGCGCCCGGCAAGCGACTCGAGGTTCACGCTCAAACCATCGGTGGCGACGAGCGGGATCGGCGGAAGGCGCAGGCCAGGCAAATGGCGCGCAGCTCCGTCGTCTTCCGGAACGGGCAGCGTGGACCAGTCAGGCGTAGCGATGAAAGACATGGGAACAGGGTACAGGGAGGCGCTTTCTGCCAGACCCCTGCAGAGCCCGTGCTCCCCGGCAAAGGTGCTCCGGTGGATAGTCCGCCTTGCGCATCGGCCATGAACGCTCGCTCGGCTAAGTGTCAGTCCATTGGCTCGTTTCGTGCGATCAACAATCCCCGCCTGGTGTGGGCGCCGTCACAGCTGAGCAGAGGTACCATCGTGAGCGCGGGATGAAGGCGCGCGGGCCGCGCCTGCGTGGAGTGTTTGTTTGCAGGATCGGACGCAGTCCCTGCTGCGTCCGCGCCAGCGTGGGAGTTTGAGCTCGCGAGATACAGGATGCTCACCGGCTCGCAAGCCGCCGTAAATTCCGCGGATGCAGCGAGGCTGCGAGGAGGGAGTCATGGAACTGACACTCAGTGTTGAGGAGCATGAGTTCCTGCTAAAAACCCTGGAGCAACGCCATCGCGAGTTGCTGAGAGAAATTGCGCACACGGATCACCGCGAGTTCAAGCATGGACTGCGAATGGACGAGAAGCTTCTCGATTCCCTGGTGGACCGCTTGCGGAGGACAGCGGTGCAGGAAATTCGCGGGTAGAGCACAACTCCGGTACGGGTGACGGGAATCACTGAAGGAATTTCGCCAGGAGAGTAGAACCCTGGTCAGAAAGAAGGTGGGCCATGCTGCTCCTGATCTGGCTTGTGCTCTGCCTTATGGCGATTGCGCTGCTTCTGCTCTTCCCCGCACTCTGGAGACGCGACACCTACAAGCAATATTTTGGCTGGCGATCCGTCGTCTGCCCCGAAAACCAGCAGCCGGCCGTCGTCTGTATGGATGCCCGGCATGCGGCAGTGACCGGCATGCACGGCCATCCGGATGTTCGCTTGTCGAACTGCACGCGCTGGCCTGAACGCTCGCAGTGCGGCCAAACCTGCCTCTCGCAGGCAATACACGCTGATCGCTACGGGCCCGATGTCGCGGTGGGAACAAAAGCGATTCATCACCTGCCGGTTTTGCTGGCGGCGTTTGCGGCCTGGTGCGTGGGAGCCGTTTGGCATTCGCAGTATTTGTTCCGGCCGCGGTTGGTCGACGCTGTGGGATTGACGCGCGCGCAGGTGAAGCAGATGGTGTGGTGGATTTCGCCGCAGCTGCTGACCCTGGCTGCCTGTGTTCTTTTTGCCTATGGGGTCGCCTGGCTCCTTGCTGTGAGTCATCGCAAAGGCGTGCTTCCCGGCGTTCTGATGGCGGTGCTGCTTTGCGGAGCCGTGGTCGCGGCCAGCTGGTACGGGATCGGAAGACTGCCCCATGCGCTGCTGGTGATTGAGGCGGGTTACATCGTTCTTGCTGTGTTGATCGTAGGCACGATTGTGGGTGGCCTGTTTGACAGGCTCGCCCTGCCGCACAAAGTCGTACCCTGACACATCTCCCTGCTCAACACGAAGCTCAACCCCGTATCGAAGGACCTGCTGAGGAGACGAACTACGGAGACGGGTTCGCGGCGCGCAACTCCGCCACAATCTCGGCGGCGGCTTTACGGGCTTCGTCCTCGCGGTCGGGCGGGAACGAGATCGCGCCCACGCGGGCGTGGCCTCCTCCGCCGTAGCGCTCGCAGATGGTCGCAAGGTTGATCATCTTCTCAGGCGCGGTCCTGGTCCATGGATTGGACCCCACAGCCACCTTTGTGCGAAAACTCGACTTTGACAGCCCCACCGAGTAAGTGGCTTCAGGATGAAGGTAGTACGGAATGAACTTGTTGTATCCCTCGAGGGGATGGTCGGTGATATCGAAGTAAATCGTCCCCTCTTTGGACTCGGCGCGGGAGCGGATCAGATCGATGGCGCGCTGGTGGCGCTCGAACAGGGGCGGCAGCAGAGAGGCGACCCAGGGCTGCTCAAGGACCTGCTGCAGCGGCATGCGCGTGAGCGTCGGGATCAGGCGCGGGATGAAGGCGTTGTCCTGCGTGGACTCAATGATGAGGGTGAGCTTCATGGCCGGGGCGGGCATTTCGACGGCAAGTTGCGGGCTCTCGTAGAGGGCGCCGTCGACGATGTCGGCCCAGCGAACGAGTTCGGCTACCGGCGTGGGATCGAAGCCGAACTGCGTGGACGCGATGTGGGCGAGAAAGCTGGTGCAGGATACGTACTCGGGATCATAGAAGCGATGGCCGCGATACCGCCCGTCGGCGATGCCACTGCGGTAATCCTGGTGGTCTTCCGGCGTGAGAAAAGCAGAGAGATGGTGATCGAACCACCATGTGATTTTGGGCGACGGCGAGTACTTGAAGTCGACGATGGCATTCTCGTCGCCGATGAAGTCCGCCTCGTTGAAGAGGGCGCCGGCGCGATGCACGAGGCCGCAGAACTCGTAGGTTGCGTCCGGGTGGATGCGTTCCTGATGGAAACGGCTGAACAGCGAGGCCGAGCAGGCCCCGTCGAAACACTTATCGTGATAGAAGACCCGGACCTTCAAAACGCGCCGCCCCCGCAGAACCGCCGGCAAAGGGCGCCGGTCGGGAATCTCTTAGATTACCGGGAAGGCGGGAAGTGTCAAGGGTAACGAGCGGAAGCGGCAACTCCGCGCGTCCGCTTTTTTTCTATTCGACAGTGTTTGGCACCCTCCGGGCTCATCGAAGTAGCCATGGAGTGGGTGGCTCAGCTCGTCCAGTATTTTCTGGCGAAATGGGGATATCTGGCGCTGGCAACTGCGCTCTTTGGAGAGAGCGCGGGCCTGCCCCTGCCCGGAGAGACGGTTTTGCTGTTTTCCAGCTTCGTAGCGCATAAGACCGGCGAGCTGCGCATCGGGCTGGTCATTCTGATTGGAACCACTGCGGCGATTTGCGGAGACAATCTCGGATATCTGGCAGGAAGACACTTCGGTCCGCGCCTGCTGAAGTGGCTGAAGCGCACCTTCAACATGGAGGAAGACGTCGCAGCAGCCAGTGCTTTGATCCGCCGCCACGGAGGCGCAACCGTCTTCTGGGCGCGCTACGTGATTGGCCTGCGCGCGATCGCCGGGCCGGTAGCCGGCGCCCTGAACATGGAATGGAAACGATTTCTGCTCTACAACGCGCTGGGCGGATTCTGCTGGGTCAGCTCGATTTCTCTCACCGGCTATTTCTTTGCAGCGCGCGTGCAGTCGCTGACCGGGTTCATCGAAAAGGTCTCGTGGGCAATCGCCGGAACCGTGTTTGCCGTGGGCTATTTGCTGTGGCGGCGCATGAAGAAGCAGCAAAAACTGCGCACGCGACAACGGCAGGCCGCGTAACCCGCCCTTCGCTATCTGGCCGACAGCTTTTCCTTGTTGGGACTCCAGTTGATGACATGGTAGACGGCCATCGTCGTCCCGACGTTGCGAAAGCCGTGCAGGCTGTTCGAGGCATTAAAGACGACGGAGCCGGGACCAACCTTGACCCACTTGCCATCGGAAAGCGTCTCGCAGTCGCCTTCGCGGATGATGATCAGCTCTTCGTTGACGTGGCGGTGCGGTGGATGCGAGGCCGTTCCAGGGTTCAGCTTGCTGACGTGCATCTCCAGCTGATCGACGGTAGCCGTCGGCTGCTTGCACAGTGATGCGACTTCACCTGTTGCTGTCTTGTGGAATTGCAGCTGGTCCCACTCAAAAACGTGAGGGCCGAGAATTTCCTTGTTCTCCGGCGCGGGCGCGGGCTTTGCATCCTGAACGGCTTCCGCCATTGCCGTGAGCACGGCGGGCATCGTCATCAGTCCTGCGACTACATTGCGGCGTGAGATCATCGTCGGTTTCTCCTCCTGGTGTGGTGTTTCTGAAGTTCCTTTACCTTGTCATCCCGACCGGACCCTGAGCGTAGCGAAGGGGAAGCGGAGGGACCTGCTTCTCTTCCGCATAAAGAAATTTCGGAAACACCACACTAGCTGAGCCGGTAGGGTGCACGCTGCGGCCGGGCCAGCATGCTGTTGGCTTCGTCGTCGTTGTGGAACCGCTCGTTCACCGGATCCCAGTAGAGTTTGCGCCTGAGCACCATGGCCATGTCGTGAATCAGGCAGGTGGAGCAGGCGCGATGGCCCATCTCCGCGGGCGAAATCGGCTGCTGCCGCGTAACGATGCAGTCCAGCCAGTTGCCGTGCTGGTCTTTGCTCTCGTAGAGATGGATCTCGTCGGGACCGATGGTCGACTTGATGATCGCCGGATCGCTCGACGCAAGCGCTGTGTTGTCGTTGAGCTTGGCGACCGGATCGCTTTTGGTCACCTGCTCGTTGCCGCGGCTGACGAAGATCCACCCTTTGCTGCCGTAGAACTTGATGCCGTTGGGATAGTCGCCGCTGATGCTCATGTGAACGCCGTTGGCGTAATTGGCTTCCGTTTTGAACGGGCCGTGCACGTCCCAAAGGCCGTGATCGGGGAATTGGGCCTGTCCCCAGATCTCAATCGGGCCGGTGTACTCGGTGTTCATCCCCCAGTGAGCACTGTCAATGTGATGAGCGCCCCACCCCGTGATCATGCCGGCGCCGAACTGGCGGCAGCGCAGCCATCCGGGACGGTCGTAGCCCTTCGGCGGATGCACGCGGTCGACGGTGTAGTAAACGTAGGGCGTTTCGCCCAGCCACATCTCGTAGTTGAAGCCGTCGGGCACCGGCATCGGCGTTTTGTCGCCGCCGGCGGGATCACCAGGCAGGCCGATCTCGACCCGCTGCAGGTCGCCGATGCGTCCGTTGCGGACCAGCTCGGCGGCGTAGCGAAACTGAATCGTGGAGCGCTGCTGGCTGCCGATCTG
>DASZYN010000683.1:0-8096 GCA_035545435.1 Acidobacteriaceae bacterium
CTCCGGCATGGACCGGAAGACTTCGATTCGTTCCATGCTCATCGGCAAATAGAGAGCTTCCGGCTCACCGATTGCCGCAGCGACCTGGATGCACGCGTCCAAAGCCCATGGAGCGAGCTCCCAATTTCCATTTGTATCTGTCGCTGTGGCAATTTCTCCCAGCGCTTCGCCTTCTCCGCTCCACAGCCGACGTAAGCCGCGAAACCGGTCGCCGAACTCCAGGCCCCGGCATCTCAGGGAGGAATAAAATGCGTCGCCAGCGTCTCTCTCCTGCAGCCGGTCTCGCAGTGGATCGAGGTCTCGTCGCTCGGCTTCGGCTTTTTCCGCTCGGCGCAGCCATCCTTCGGAGACCTGGTCCCAATCACCCTCACCTCGCTGGGCGTAGATACGCACTCGGCTACGGCCCGCCACCTCTTTGTCTACGACGGTGTGCACACGCCGCTCGCCTTCCACGTCGAGCGTTGCCTGCAGCACCAGGTCCTCGATTACGCACCGGCCGCCCAGGGTCTCTGCTCCCGCTTCCAGCATGAGCTCGATGTGTCCGGTAGCCGGTAGAATCACACGACCCTCGACGAGGTGCTCGCCCACCCAGCTGTCCGCGTCGAGCTGCGTCTCATACTGCGCACGCACGCCGGCGACACACAACCGACTTCCCAGCATTCCCCGCCCGGTGGACTCGCCGATTTCCAGCGTTTTTTTCCGCTCTTCGATCCAGTAACGTTCGCGCTGAAATGGATATCGAGGCAGGGGAGCCCGCCGGCGCCGACGCTCGCCCCGGCGCCGCTCCCAGTTCACCTTCGCGCCCTGCACAAAGCAGGAAGCGATCTGCTCCGGCGTTGCGTGGACGTCTGGCTGAAGTACACCGCGCTGGCCTGCTCCCACGTGACCGCTGCTGATCCCTTGCGAGGTTTCGCCGCGCAACCATGCCCGCAACTTCTCCGCTGCTTCGCCGCGACTGCAAGCCACCAGCGCCAGCCGGTCGCTCATCGCCGCACGTCCCGCCCCGGCTGTATGACAGATCTCCGCCCAGCTATAGTCTGTGTCACCTTCCAGAAACTTCACGTAGCGCTCGGCAAGCTCTCGTAACGCCGGTTGCGTTCGGGCCGAGATCACGAGCACGTCCTCGCCTGTTTCCGCCGATTCTTCCCTTGCTGTGGGTTTTCTGCCTTCGACCACCACGTGCGCGTTGGTTCCGCTGAACCCGAATGAACTCACGCCTCCGATGCGGCGTCCCTCGATCGGCTCCCAGGTATGATTCTCCGGATCCACTTCGAGCGGCAATTCCTGCCAGCGCACGTGACTGCTCGGTTGCCGCCAGTGCACTTGTCCCGGAACTTCGCCGTGCTCGAGGCTCAGCACCAGTTTGATCAACCCCGCCACTCCTGCCGCCGATTCCAGATGGCCGATGTTGGCCTTCACCGATCCCATCAGCAACTTGCTGGCGCGACCGGAGAACACAGAGCCCAACGCCTCGGCCTCGATCGGATCACCCAGCTTCGTCCCGGTTCCGTGAGTTTCGATATATCCCACCTGATGCGCTTCAATTCCGGCGCGGCGATGCGCTTCTCGCATCAGTGCCTGCTGCGCCAGTCCATTTGGGACCGTCAGCCCGCTGGAGGCGCCGTCCTGATTCACGGCCGAACCCAGAATCACGGCCAGCACCCGGTCTCCGGCTGCTTCCGCATCGCGCAGACGCTTCAGCACCACGACTCCGCAGCCTTCGCCGCGCACAAATCCATCTGCGTTTTCGTCGAATGCCGCACAGATGCCGCGCGGCGACAGCATGCCGGCCTGGGCAAACGCGGCGCAGGCTTCGGGACTGAGAATCAGATTGACACCGGCGGCCAGGGCTGTGGTGCACGCACCTCGCTGCAGCGCCTCGCAGGCCAGATGGACAGCAACGAGAGAAGAAGAGCAGGCCGTGTCCACCGAGAGCGCCGGACCGTTCAACCCAAGCACATAGGAGATTCGCCCGGATGCAACACTGGCTCCGCTCCCAGCGGCAAAATACTGATCAATCTGGTCTGGGCGCTGGTGGCGCACGGCCAGCTGCGCGTAGTCATGGCTCGCGATGCCCACGTAAACGCCGGTCTGGGTCTGATAGAGAGAGTTGGGATCGATGCCCGCGTTCTCGAGAGCTTCCCAGGTCACTTCGAGCAGAAGACGCTGCTGCGGATCCATCGCTCCGGCTTCGCGCGGCGCGATTCCAAAGTGACGCGGATCGAAAAGGTCGACGCGATCCAGCAACGCAGCCCAGCGCGCCTGTGGCGGTAAATGGTCGCGTTCAAAGGAAAGGCCAAGACGGGCTTCGACGGCATCGCCGACCGCACATTGGCGAGTGTGCAGCAGGCGCCAGAAATCTTCGGGCCCGTTTTCGGCACCGGGAAAACGGCATCCCATGCCGACAATGGCGATCGGCTCGGATACGTTCTGCTCGAGCTGGCGGATGCGCTGCTCAGCCTCCTCCAGGGCCAGGAACGCCTGCTTGAGGGGAGACAGCGATTCTCGAATTCCGGGTGATGATCTTGAATCGCTCATCGCTTCCTCATCCGCTCCATCAGCAACTGCTCGACCTGCTCCTCGGTCATTCCCCGGAGATCTTCCGCTGTCACCGTAGCGGGAGCATCCGCATGCGCAGTTTCGAATTCACCAGGCCTGCCGGAGGAGGGATGCAGCAGACTCACGAGGGACCGCGTCAGTTCGCCGACCGTGCCGGTGTCAAAGGCAATGGTGGATGGGATTCGTCCTTCGAGTCCGAGAGCCTTGGCCAATTCGCCGCGCAGCTCGAGCGCGATCAGAGAATCCATGCCAAGGTCACTGAGCCGGTCTCGATCTCCCAGTTCGTCTGCGGCCATCTGCAAACCGAAGACGCGACAGATGGTCTGCCGCACGGCTTGCGCCACCGTTTGCTCACGTTCGCTCTCGCTCAGTGCAGCAAGATCAACGCTCAAAGAAGAAACAGGAGGCATCGCTGGTCTGATCGGCGTATGAACGGCCGGCTCGCTCTGTCCGGTCGTCGCTCCGGAGCCGCTGATTAGCACCTCTCGCACCCCCCGCCGCGCCAGCAGCACATGCTGACCGAGAGCAGAGGCGAGCGATCCGGCCTCCGGCAGAGCTGTCGTTTCCTCGAAACCGCTACGGCGGAGCACTTCACACCACTGCTCGGCATTGAGTAGTGGGTGATCGCCACGTTCGCTGTCCTCAAAATGCTGCCAGCCTTCGATCAACCCGATCGACATGTCGAAGCAGGCCTGGTGTGTGGTGGTCTCCAGAAGCACGAGAGCGCCGCCAGGGGCCAGCAACTGATGGATGCGCTCCAGCGCCGCTGGAATATTGCGGCTGGCGTGGACCACGTTCGCAGCGAGGATCAAGTCGAAGGATCCGTTCCGGAGAGGCTGATCCTTCGAATTCTGGTCAAGATCGAAAAGCGCGTATCGCAGGAAGTCGAAGGACGCAAATTTCCTTCGTGCGCGATTCAGAAAGAGCTCCGATACGTCAGTAAACCAGTACTGGACGGGGACGTTGCGCAACTGCGGCAGGACCGCGGCCGTTGTGCCGCCGGTTCCCCCGCCGAGTTCAAGGAGGCGCATCGTTCGGTTTTCTTTCCGTTGTTCGACGAACGCTCGAACCGCTTCGGCAACGACTCGGTTGCTGTACCGAGCCTCCGGCCCCTCTTCATAGATCGCTTCCGCCAGAGCGAATGAGCCGTCCGGGAAAAGTGTTTCGAGTGGATCAACTTTGCCCGTGAGCACGGCAGGCAGGAGCATGCCGCAGCGACGGAAGTACGCGAGCATGCCGGGCTCGTCTGCTAAGCGGTGTTCTGCTTCGCGCCAGCAGGATTCGAGATCGTCCGAGCGCCCACCGGTGGCAGGGGCGTAGGATCCATCGGACTCGACGAACTGTCCGGCGCGAACCAGCCCCCGCAGCCAGCGCTGCACGAGGCGCCGGTAAATCGGCCGAATTGCACAGCGCTCGATCAGCTCATCGAGGGTCCGGGCAGTTCCGTGAGGGAACGCGGACAACGCGGCAAGGGTCGAAGAAGCATGCGCCAGCGTGAGTTTTTCCAATACGGCCCAGCGCTCCGGAAAACTCTCCGGCTTCCAGCCCAGGGGTCCCAGATGACTGTGAGCCTCTGCGGCCGATAGCGCTGCACGCCATCCGCGATCGAGTGCCTGTTGCCACTCCGCCAAAGGCGAGTCGCCAAACCAGAAACGCGTGTGCTGAAAAGTCGTCAGCGGCAGTTCAGCGCGCGTAGCTATGTTGTTAGGCTCCGGAGATTCAAGAATCAGGTGGCAATTCGTGCCACTGAATCCGAAGGAGCTGACGGCGATCCGGCGAACACTGGATTCTCCCGGCCATGGCGTTTGACCGATGGGCACCTTTATCGGCCACCGTTCCCAATCGATCTTCGGGTTCGGATCTTCGAAGTGAAGATGCGGTGGGATGCCGTGAGCGGGATCCATCATCAGGATCGCTTTCATCAGACCGACAAGACCGGCGAGAGCTTCCGTATGGCCGAGATTGGTTTTCGCTGAGCCAACGTACAGAGGTGCATCCGTACTACGGCCTTCGCCGTACACCTCGCCGGTTGCCCGCCACTCCATGGGATCTCCAAGCGGCGTGCCCGTGCCGTGCGTCTCGACATAGCCGATTGTGTCCGCGCCCAGGTTCGCATCGCGGAGAGCAGCACGCATCACGGCCTCCTGAGCCGGACCATTAGGAGCCGTGATTCCAGCGCTGCGGCCATCCTGGTTAACAGCGGTACCGCGAATGACCGCAAGAACGCGGTCGCCCAGACGCATGGCATCGGACATTCGTCGCAGCACAACAACAGCGCAGCCTTCCGAGCGAACATAGCCGTCGGCCTTCGCATCGAAGGTATGGCAGCGCCCGCTGCGCGACAACATGCCGGTGCGTGAGAAGCTCACGTGGATCTCCGGCGAGAGCATCAGATTGGCGCCGCCAACGATGGCGAGGCTGGTCTCACCGGATCGGAGGCTCTGCACCGCGCGGTGGACTGCCACCAGTGAAGAGGAGCACGCAGTGTCAATCACTTCGGCAGGCCCATGCAGTCCGAGCAGATAGGCGATGTGTCCGGCCGCCATGCTGGCCGCCGCGCCAATACCGGTATATCCGTCAATACGGAGTGGGTCGCTGGTAAGCTTGCGCCCGTAATCGCTGTTGCTCAGGCCCAGCCAGACACCGGTGGACGAATCGGCGAGGCCTCGCGGATCGATACCGGATCGCTCCAGAGCTTCCCAGCTGAGTTCCAGCAGAATTCGGTGCTGCGGATCCATGCTTGCGGCTTGGCGCGCATGGATGCCGAAGAAATCCGCATCGAAGCTGTCGATATCGTCGAGGAAACCCCCGTGAACGTCATAGATCGTACCGGCTTCGTCGGGGCCGGCGCCACGCCAGGCGTCGGCATGCCAGCGCTCCGGAGGTATGGTGCCGATGAGATCTTCGCCCGCAGCCAGTGCCTGCCAGAAGCGTTCCGGCGAGCGGACTCCACCGGGGAGTCGGAGCGACATGCCGATGACAGCGATGGGCTCTCGTTGTCCTCGCCGGAGGTCGTCGAGTTCAGCGCGTAGACGGCGAATTTCCACCAGCGCCTGCTTCACCGGGGACAGGCCGGGCGAGGGAGTTGCCGCTGCGGACTTATCGGCCGTCGCCATGCTTCCCTCCACTCAACTCCTGCAGCAGAAGTTCTTCGGCCTCTGCTTCGCTGAGATTTTCTATCGGTTGCGCCGCTGCCTGGCTTTGCTCAGCCGATAAGAACAATTCGGACAGTAAATATCCCGTCAGGCTCCGCAGAGTCGGGTAATCCAGTACCATGGTCGGCGACCACGGCTGTCCCAGCGAGGTGGCGAGCGCATTGCGGAGTTCGACTGCCATCAGTGAGTCGAGGCCGAGATCGTGAAGGGCCTCATCCTCGTCGATACGCGTCGTAGACGGCAGGGACAGGATGTGAATCACCTGCTGGCGCAGGTGCTCGGCGAGAAAAGCGTGTCTCTCGGCTGGCGCCATGTCACTCAGCCGCTCGACGATTCCGCGCGCAGGCTGCCCGGCCGAGATTGCAGTGGAATCGGATGACGCGTGCCTTGCCGATCCGCGCTCACCTTTCCTTTGCCATTGCTGGAGTCGGTGCCAGGACGTAACGGGCAGAATGGCGACAACAGGTTCGTCAACGTTCAGCGCGCGATCCAGCGCGGTAACTCCCTCGGCGGCCGCGAGCCGACCAAGGCCCAGGTTCTCCAGGCTGGCCTTCAGATGTTCGGCCATTCCGGCGGCCCACGGGCCCCACTGCACACTGAGCGCTGGAAGACCACGTTTTTTGCGCCAGGCAGCAAGCGCATCGAGGGTTGCGTTCGCGGCGGCATAGTTCGCCTGTCCCGGAGATCCGAGCGATACGACAGCCGAGGAGAAGAGGATAAAGAAGTCGAGCGGTAAGGTTTCGGTTGCCTGGTGCAGGTTCCAGGCACCGAGCCATTTGGGCCGCATCGCAGCGAGCAGAGATTCCTGATTGTGCAACAGCAGGCTGCGATCATCGAGCACGCCAGCCACGTGGAGGACACCCTTGAGGGGCCGACCTGCGGGAATCGCGTTGAGGGCGGCTTCGATTGTGGTTCGATCAGCAACATCACCGCGAAAGACGGTGACCTGCGCCCCCCGCGAGCGCATCAGTTCAATCTGCGCCAGCGCAGAGGGAGAGGGGGCGCTGCGACCCATCAACACCAGGCTGCGAGCACCACGACTGACGAGTGATTCCGCAAAGATGAGTCCAAGGCCACCGCAACCACCGGTGATCAGGTAGGTCGCATGCGGAGAGACGGGAACCTTTGAGTGCTCGTCGAAGGACCGCGTGACGACAATTTTTCCGATGTGCCGCGCCTGCGCCATGTACCGCATCGCCTCGCGCACATCCGAAAAGCTTGTCACAGGCAGAGGAGGCAGAGATCCCTCCTGCATCATGCGAAGCAGGACTGCCATCAACGCGGGTATCAGCGTGGCATCTCGCTCGGCTTCCTCTCCAAGATCGTAGATGAAATAGCCGACATCAGGCCGACGCTGCCGGACTTCCTGAAGACTCAGCGTGTCTCGCTTGCCGACCTCGAGCAGACGGCCCCGGGGGGCCAGGACGCTGAGGTTCTTCTCCGCCAGGTCGCCGGTCAGCGAATTGAGGACCACATCCACACCTCGGCCTCCGGTCGCCTGCAGCACTCCTTCGGCAAAGTCGATCGTTCTGGAGGAAAAGACGTGCCGCACGCCGAGCTTACGCAAATACTCCCGCTTTTCGTCACTGCCTGCTGTCGCGCAGACTTCGGCGCCGCGCGCCCTGGCCAGATGCAGTGCGGCTAATCCGAGTCCGCCCGCGGCTGCATGAATGAGAACACTCTCCCCTCGCTGCAGCGAGGCCAGTCGATCCAGACCATAGATCGCCGTCAGATAGACAATGGGCAAAGCGGAAGCCTGCTCCGCTGTGAAGCCTTCCGGAATACGAGCCACATTTACTACAGGCACGGTTACAAATGCCTGCAGACTATGTGGGGCAAAGGCAAAAACCCGATCGCCAGGGTTTAAACCACTTTGCGCTCCCGCGCGCGCAATGGTTCCAGCGCATTCTCCTCCCAGCACCGGGTTTGTTACGGACAACATGCCCAATGCCGTCAGCACGTCGCGGAAATTGATGCCGTGAGCTTCGATTCGAATTTCGACCTCATCGGGTCGCGGCTCACACCTCGGCACCGGAACCTCTTCGAGAAGATCGATCAGCCCTGAGGGCGATGCGCGAAGGGATGTATTGCCGGATTCCGCGGTGGTCTTTGTCTGTCGCACGAGCTCTGACTGGAAGAACCGTCCTCCGCGAACCAGCACTGTCCGGGCGCTGCTCCGAGCGAGAGAACTGAGCAGGTCTCCGGAGATTTCACCGTCGCCGATGTCCACACATCGAACCGAAAGATCCGGGAACTCCACGGAAGCGGTGCGTGCGATGGCCCAAACAGCAGCCTGGGCTGGGGAAGCTGCTTCCGGTCCGACACCCCCCGCGGTCATCAACCACACCCCCATCGCGGGCTGGATGTTTTCTCGCAACAGAA
>DASZYN010000684.1:0-5415 GCA_035545435.1 Acidobacteriaceae bacterium
GACTCAGCAGATAGTTCTGGCAGCGGAGGCGAGCCTGGAGAAAGGGGCCGTCGAGCAGATCCACATCTCCGAGAGCGAACGAGGTGAGCTGTGGCGTGATGGGCGACGGCGGCGGATCGACCGGCGGTGCGGAGGGGTAGATCGCGGAGCCTGCAAAAACCTTCGGGCTTGCGGCGGCGATTCCCAAACCCCCAATTCCCTTGAGAAGGCCACGGCGAGAAAGCCCGCTTTGATTCTTCTGCATTGCTGAAAGCGCTCCGTGACTGGATGATACGTCACGACTGAAAGCGAATCACCGCTGGCGACGGGAGGGCTGGGAACGCAGACCGGCCTGGCACAAAGCAACGGCCTGGCCATCGAAAGGGTCTTCGCGACGCCGCGTCTATTTCCTGAAAAAGTTGCGGGCGAGGAAGAGGACGTTGGCGGGGCGTTCGGCTAAGCGGCGCATGAAGTAGGGGTACCACTCGTCGCCGAAGGGGACGTAGACGCGGACGCGGTAGCCTTCCTGGACGAGGGAACGCTGGAGGTCGCGGCGGACTCCGTAGAGCATCTGAAACTCGAAGGTTTTGGGGTCGATGCGCTCGGCGCGGGCGAAGTCCTTTGTGGCGGCGATCATGGCGGGGTCGTGGGTGGCGATGCCGTGGAAGACGCCGCTTTTCAACAGGACTTTGGTGAGAGCGACGAAGTTGGCGTCGACGTCTTTCTTCTCAGGAAACGCGAGGTCGGGCGGCTCCTTGTAAGCGCCTTTGCAGAGGCGGATGCGAATGCGGTCGCGGAGCAGAGCGGCAACGTCGTCGGCGCTGCGGCGGAGGTAAGCCTGGATCACGATGCCGACGTGGCCGCCGTTTTCGGGTTGGGCATGGAGCCGGCGGACGAGGTCGATCGTGGCCTGGGTGTAGGCCGTGCCTTCCATATCGACACGGACGAAGGAGTCGGCCTGGACGGCGTGGTCGACCAGGGAGGAGACGGTCTCGGTGACGGTTTCGGGCCCCAGGTCCATGCCCATCTGGGTGAGCTTGAGGCTGACGTTGGCGTCGAGCTTGCCCTGGGCGATGGCGTCGAGGAGCCAATGGTAGACCTGAGCGGATTGCCGCGCCTGGTCCGGGGTGGTGACGTTCTCGCCGAGGCTGTCGAGGGTGACGGAGAGGCCCTGGGAATTGAGGCTGGCAGCCGCGGCCAGGGCGTCCTCAATGCGGAAGCCGGCGACAAAGCGGGACGACATGCGCCGGCCGAAGCTGGATTGCTCGGAAAAATGGCGGAGGGTGGAGTTACGAGAGAGGCTGATGAAGGTGGAACGCAGCAGGGACATTTCGTTCGAGAGGCAAACGATCATTCTTGCACAAGCGTCACGCCTTGACGTCGATTTTCACCGAATTTTGCGGTACTTTCGGGTGCAGCTGTGCCAGAATAGAAAAAGTTAACCGTCGAATGCAGGGCCATCGTGACCTCGGTGCTGTTCCGGCTAACCTGGCAGAAAACAGAACGCGGGTTTTTCTGCATCCTATTGCAAGTAAATCGAGTATGAGTCGTGCGCGGGATACAAGCGCGAATCCCGCAGAGTCTTTCTTTCAACAGCAGCAGCGCTCAGGATCGCTCGCAAGGCAGCGATTCTGGAGGTTTCGCCCCGGAAGGGCGAGCGCAGAGTGGAGATGGGTCATGGTGAATCATTGCGCAAATACAAGGTGCTCGAAGCCTTTGCATTATTTGCGAGAGGGACGGATCTTCGTTTTCGACGTGACGTCGGGAGCGGCGGACAAGAACGGAAAACGCTCGCGGAGGATGGAACATTACTGGCTATGCGGGGAGTGTTCGCAGACCCTGGCGATGGAACAGTCTGCGGATGGAGTGAAGGTGGTGCCGCGGGCCCGGGGCTTTGTGCAGGAAGCGTCGCTGGCGCGATCGGCGATGGCTTCGTAAGAGTCCTGAGAAAAACCGAGCAGAAAAAGGCGCCCTTTGCGGGCGCCTTTTGGTTTTTGCGGGATGATCGATGGGCTGGGTCCCATGGGAATCCTGCACTCTGCTGTTGAAACGTGTGGTTTTCTGTCACTCGCAGCGCAGGGCGACCATGGGATCGACACGGGCGGCGCGGCGCGAGGGGAGGAAGGCAGCGAGAAGGGCCACGGCAATCAGCAGGACAGAGACGCCGCCGAAGGATAACGGATCGATGAGGTCGATGCCGTAGAGGACGTGGCGGAGGAGCCAGGCGGCCCCGGCTGCGAGGATGAGGCCGATGCCGAGTCCGAAGAGGACGGGGCGGGAGGAGTCGCGCAGGATGAGCGCGATGACATTGGCTTTTCGGGCGCCGAGCGCCATGCGGATGCCGACTTCGTGGGTCCGCTGGACGACGACATAGCTGACGGTGCCGTAGATGCCGATGGTGACCAGCAGAAGTCCCAGCAGTCCGGTGACGGAGGCGATGGCGGCGGAGACAGTGGAAGCGATAAACGGCGCGGAACTCCGCAGCATGTCCTCGAGGGTGATGGCGCGCATCATGAGGGCGGGATCGACGGAAGCGAGCAGGGGGCCGATCTGGACAATCAGCGTTGCGGGGCTGATGCGGGTGTGGACGAGGATTGGATACTGGGCCGCTGCGGCGGCCGGCATGGGCAGATAAACCTGGGCAGAATCGCTGCCGTCGAGGAGAACACCGCGCGTGTCGCGGGCGACGCCGATGACGCGCCAGGAGGGCCCATCGGGAAGGGGTTCGGCAGGGCCGTGAAACTGCCGTTCAGTGCTCAGGCGGAGAGTCTTGCCGATCGGGTTTTCGCCCGGCCAGAGGGCTTTGGCGGCGGATTCGCTGAGGATGGCGGAATCCTCTGCGGTGTCGGCAAAGGGGTGGCCGAAGAGAAGAGGAATGCCGAGGGTCCGGAAGTAATTCGGCTCAATGTAGGTGTAAAAGAGAAACGCTTTGGTGTTGGTGCGAGAGGGCGCATCGCTGTTGATGGAGACGGCGGCGTCGCGGAAGTCAGGATCGTCGGGAGCGCGGGCGCTGGTGACGTCGGCGACGCCGGACAGGGCAGCGAGCCGGGCAGTGAGCTGGTGCACGAGGGCCGTTTTCCGATCCGCCGAGTAGCCGGCGTTTTCAGGGAACTGAAGATTGAGATCGACGACGTGAGCGTCGTCGTAGCCGGTATCCATGTTGAGGGCGCGGATCGCGCTGTGAATGAGCAGGCTGCCTGCGATGAGAAGCACGGCGGACAACGCCACCTGAGAGGCGATGAGGAGACTGCGCAGGCGATGGCGTCCGAGGGAGACGAAATTGTTGGCTCGGAGAGATGCGGCGATGGCGGAGCGGGAGCTATCGAGGGCCGGAGCGAAGCCGAAGAGGATGCCCGCCGCGAGAGAGATGCCAAGGACAAAGGTGAAGACCGACAGGTCGGGCGAGACGTGAAAGACGAAGGTTCCGTATTCATCGGGGAAGGCGTTGGCGGCGGCGGTGACGGCCCACTGCAGGAAAGCCCAGCTGAAGAGAAAGGCGAGGGCGCCGGCGATGACGGCCAGCAGAGCACTCTCTGTGAGCAATTGCCGCATGAGGCGGAGGCGGCTGGCGCCGAGAGAGAGGCGCATGGAGAGTTCGTTGTGGCGCGCGTGCGCGCGAGCCAACTGAAGACTGGCGACATTGGCGCAGGCCACGATGAGCACGAGGGCGACGGCGAGGGCCACGAGGGAGAGGGCGATCACGATGTTGCGATTCTGGCTGGGCGGAATGGGAAACGGTGAGCCGGGCCAGACCACGGCGTGCAGAGGTTGTGCCCAGTCGGACTGCGCCTGGTGGAGGGCGCGGAGGCGATCGGCGAGGAGTGACATCTCGGACTGTGCCTGATGCAGGCTGACGCCGGGGGCGAGGCGGGCGCGCAGGTGGCAACAGAACTTCTCGCGATCGGTGAGCCAGTTCTGTTCAGGATGGACGAGGGGCTCGAGGCTCAGCGGGATCCAGAAGTCGGGAGCGGCAACAAAGGTTCCGACGAAGTTGCGGGGCGTGACGCCCATGATGGTGAACGACGCACCATTGAGAACGACCCTGGTTCCGACGATGGAGGGATCGCTGTCGAATTTTCTCTGCCAGTAGTTGCCGCTGATCAGAACGGCGGGAGAGGTGGCGAGCTGGCGGGTATCCTGCTGGCGAAACACCTGGCCGCGAACGGCCTGCACGCCGAGCACGGAGAAGAAGTTTTCAGAGACGAACATGGAGAGAGCGCGCTCGTTGTTGGTGGAGCCGGCGAGCGGAAACAGCCTGCCGATGAGAGATCCTGCGCCTTCGTCATGCTGCACGAGTGTTCCGCCCGGGGTTCGAACGGGGAGAAACTGGGGCAGGCTGGTGGCGATGATGGCGGAGAAGGCGTGCAGACGATCGCGATACTCAACGTAGTCGGGGTAGCTGAAGACGGGTGTGGTGACGCCGGTGTGGAGAATGACCGCGAGATTGGTCATGGTCTGGGGATGGCGCGCGTCGAGCGGGCGTGCAAAGAAAGCTTTGTAAGCGCTGAAGGCGGCGGTGCTGACGCCAATGCCGAGAGCAAGGGCAAAGATGGCGGTGAGGGTGAGGCCCCATTGGCGAAGGAGAATGCGGGCTCCGAAGCGCAGGTCCTGCCAGACGGTCTGCGGCAACAGGATGAGATCGAGCTCGGTGATGCGTTCGCGCAGGAGTGTGGGGTTACCGAAGCGCAGGCGAGCCTGGCGGCGCGCTTCCTGTGGAGAGAGACCGTGTTCGCGATTGCGCTGCTCGCGCATGGCGAGGTGGAAGTTCAGCTCTTCTTCCAGATCCCGCGCGTGAGCCTGGCGGCGGAACAGCGAGCGTAGTCTGTGAGTCCAGCCCATGTGCACGCCTTTCAGGTTCCGGAAACGCCGAAGGCGAGAATCTGCGCGACGGCACCGGTGATCCGCGCCCAGTTTTCACGCTCGGCGTGGAGTTGTTTGCGACCGAGACGGGTGAGCTGGTAGTAGCGAGCGCGGCGGTTGTTTTCGCTCATGCCCCAGGAGGCGGTGATCCAGCCCTCCTGCTCCATGCGGTGGAGGGCGGGGTAGAGGGAGCCTTCTTCGACGCGGAGGATGGCGTCGGAGACGCGCTCGATGTGGAGGGTGATGCCCCAGCCGTGGAGGGGGCCCTGCTCGAGGGTGGTGAGGACGAGCAGATCCAGGGTTCCCTGCAGCGTGTCAGTCTTTTTCTGCTTCACGGTGCTTCCCTATAGACAGCTAGGGGAGCATGCGCCCTTAGAAGGAGAGATGTCAAGAGGCGGGCGGAGTTTGTGGCCGTAAGGGTTTCAGGAGGGGGATACCCTGGAATTGCTGAACAGTAACCTGAGTGAATTCAGGAGCGGCGGACGCGGCGGGATGCGGCGGAGATTCCGGCGGCGGCGATCACTTTGAGGATTTCGCCGGGAAGGAAGGGCAGGATCGAGAGGGTGAAGATGGCGG
>DASZYN010000685.1:0-2052 GCA_035545435.1 Acidobacteriaceae bacterium
GCGGCCTTCATCGCGTCGGCTTCGCCGGCCATCGTATCGCCGGGCGCGTAGTTCACCTTCACATTGGGCCCGGCTTCGGCCCTGATTCCTTCCAGTGGCGTCACCTTATAAGGAGGCGTCCCGCCGTACCAGTCCCAGTGCACCGAATCGGCCAGCGGGCCGATCACCGCAATGGATTTGATTTTCTTTTTGTTCAGGGGCAGCAGGTTCTTCTCGTTCTTCAGCAGCACGACCGATTCCAGGGCCATCTTCATCGACACGTCTTTATCCCGGTTCGCCGCCCAGGGCTCCGGCGCATCTTTCATGTGCGCGAAGGTGGACCGGCCCTCAGCATCAAGGAGCCCGAGTTTGAGTGCTATTCGGAATTTGGTTCGGAGAACGTTGTCGATGTCCGCCTCGGTGAGCGATCCATCCTTCAGCGCAGCGTTGGTCTCATCCGCATACTTGTCCAGGAACTGATTGATCCCGTTTTTGATGCATGCCACAACGGCAGCTTCATGGTTTGGATACGCGTGTCGTGGATTGACGAGCAGCGTGACGGCTCCGCCATCGGTCGAGAGCACATTCACACCCCACTGGTCGCGCACCAGGGTTTTGAGGATGGGATTCACGGCCATGGCCGTGCCGTTCCACCCGTTGTAACTAGCCATCACAGCGCTCGCGCCGGCCTCCTGAAACGCCATGCGGAAGGGCAGAGAGTAATACTCCCAGAACAGGCGATCGTCGAAATTCGAGGATGACCCATTGCGGTTGTTCTCGTTTTCGTTGGCCAGAAAATGTTTCAGCAGCGGCGATGCCTGCCAGTATTTTTCATTGCCCTCAATGCCCTTTGCGAACGCGACGGCCATGGTCCCGTTGAGGAACGGATCTTCGCCGTAAACCTCTTCGCTCCGGCCCCAGCGCGGATCGCGATCGAGATCTGCCTGCGGGCCCCAATCCATTAATATTTGCCGGTTGTACTTCGGGTTTTCGGTGATGTAGCGCGATTCGTAGCCTTCCACATCGCCGGCGGCGCGCACCAGTTCGGGATCCCAGGTATCGCTCATGCCCGGAGGCTGCGGAAACTGTGTCGTGGTGATCGGCTGCCGCCCAGAGCGCGGTTCCCGCTGCACGACTCCGTGGATGCCCTCGGTGCTGCCGATGTTTGGCACGCCCAGCCGCTCGACGCCGGTTTGGGTGCCCAGCACCGCGATCTTTTCCTCGACCGTCATCAGCGAGAGGAGGTTGTCGATGCGTTTGTCTGCGGGCAAATTCGGATCGTTGAACGGATAGGTTTGTTGCTGTGACAGAACAGGAGACACGAGAAACGCGAAGGTCAGGAGCAGGGAAGCAGCATTCTTCTTCATCAGAGGGCAGGTCCACGTTCGGCCGCTCGCCGACGGCGGTCCAGGTCGTCGAAAGTCATTCGTCTTCGGCAACGAAGCCTGAGCTGGCGATGCGACTCTGCAAACGCACCAAGCCTATCACCTCTCCTGCGCTGGAGAGGCGGCGGATCATGCTACTCAAACGTTGCAGTTCTAAGGTTTTCGCCCAGCGCCAATTTTGCATCTTTTGCAAATTACAACTTGTCCATCTTCGACGCCTCCGAAAGATAGGCGAATAAAAGGCAAACATCCCACCTTCGATAGGGTACGGATTTGGCCTCCAGGGCTTATGTTCGGAATTGAGCTGTCATGCACGATCCGGTGAAGCTCGTTCACAGCCCTCGGTCGGTCAGGAGCCCCGAGGGCTCTTTTCTTTTTTGCTGACTGAGCTGGGCTTCCACACTCGTCCTGTTGTCTGAATCGCTCGGCCAATCGTCCCCTCAAAACTCCGGTCCGGAACGCCTGCGGCGCACTCGGTCACAAAAGCGAGACACAACCCTTCGTCGGCTCTCGCCGCATGGCTAGAATGTGCCGAGTTTTCGCGCTCCCACGAACCCATGATCCGGCTCACATTCGCCCTTTTCACTCTGGCACTCTCCGCCTCCGCCCTCGCCCAAACTTCCAACTCCGGGACTCCGCCCACCGCCATGTTCAAGGGTGGTCCGGCACTAATGGGAGTCTCCCAGGG
>DASZYN010000686.1:0-2665 GCA_035545435.1 Acidobacteriaceae bacterium
CCCGTGCGCATGGAAAACCTGCTTTGCGATATCCAGACCAATGATGCTAATCTCACCCACGGGCGCCTCCTCTCAGATGGTTGGTCAACACCACCATCTTGGCACATAGATGCCGTAGGGGGCGTCCACCCCATCACCCAAAGCGGACTGGTCTGAGCCCGAACTTTCTACCAGTTATGCGTAGAGCCTCGGTCCGTGTTGGTGCCCATGATTGGGCGCGATGGCAACAGCCGGGTTGGGGGCGAGCCCCCAACCCGGATTGCCGGCTGACCGGGCCGCCGCCTCTGCCGGGGTCATGTTGCCCAGGCTCGAGTGGGGCCGGTTGTGGTTGTAATCGTGGCGCCAGGCGGCGAGCACCTGGCGGGCGTGGGCGAGGCTGGTGAAGATCGTCTCGTTGAGACATTCGTCCCGCAGCCGTGCATTGAAGCTCTCGATAAACCCGTTCTGCTGCGGCTTGCCCGGCGCGATATAGTGCCAGTCGACGGACCGTTCCTTCGACCATCGAAGGATCGCCATGCTGGTCAGCTCCGTGCCATTGTCGCTGACCACCATCGTTGGAAGTGCGCGACGCTCGAACACTGCGGCGTCAAGCTCGCGCGCCACCCGCGCACCCGAGATCGACGTATCGGCGATGAGCCGCACGCACTCGCGGGTGCAGTCATCGACCACGGCGAAGATCCGGAACCGGCGTCCACAGGAGAGCGCATCTGCGACGAAGTCCAACGACCAGCGCTGGTTGACCCCTTGCGGGATCATCATCGGCGAGCGCGTGCCCAATGCCCGCTTGCGGCCGCCGCGGCGGCGTACCTGCAGCCGCTCTTCGCGATACAGGCGCCGGAACTTCTTGTGGTTCATGCTTATCCCTTCGCGTCCCAACAGCCAGTGCAAGCGGCGATAGCCGAACCGACGCCGCTCGCCGGCAAGCTCACGGATCCGGCCGCGCACCCCCGCATCGTCAGGACGGCAGCTGACGTAGCGCACCATCGTCCGATCGATCCCCAGAACCTCACACGCCCGCCGCTGGCTCACCTCGAACATCTGCTGGAGATGAGCCACCGCCTCGCGCTTCGCAGCGGGCGTCAGAATTTTTTTGCGCTGATCTCCTTCAGCATCGCGTTATCGAGCACCGCGTCCGCGAGCAGCCGCTTCAGCCGCGCGTTCTCGTCTTCGAGCTGGCGGAGCCGGCGCGCATCCGACACCTCCAGACCGCCGAACTTCGCCTTCCACTTGTAAAAGGTCGCACCGCTGATCCCGTGCCGCCGACAAACCTCCGTCGTCGGCATCCCAGCCTCCTGCTCCTTCAAGATCGCAATGATCTGCTCTTCCGTAAACCTGCTTCGCTTCACTCGTCCGACTCCTCAATGGGCCGGACTCTACTCACATCTGGAGGAAATTACGGGGCTCAGACCAGCCGGAGAGAATGCCGCTCGGGCGAGACGCCAACCCAGTGACCAAGGTGCTCTCTTGGCACGAGCGTGTGATGCTCGACTGAGCACAAGTGACGGAACTTGGGCAAGAATTGCTGCCCATGCGCGAGTGCGCGCGTGACACTCTCTCATCACGTTTGAGCGTCCCGACACATAGGTGACACATCGTTCCGGACACATGGGTAACACTTTCCCCCTGGAGCTGCAGCTCCAGGGGGGAGGTGTTGATGCCGTGGAAGGAGTGTTCGGTGATGGAAGAGCGCATGCGCTTCGTCCTGCGGCGGCTCGATGGCGAGCCGATGAGCGACCTGTGCCGAGAGTTCGGCATCTCGCGGAAGACCGGTTACAAGATTTTCGAGCGCTATGAGCAGGAGGGCCTGCACGCGCTGAGCGACCGGTCACGTCGCCCGGTGCGCTATGCCCATCAGCTGCCCGAGCCGATCGAGCGGATGATTGTCAGGGCCAAGCAGGACAAGCCGCATTGGGGTGCGCGCAAGATCCGCGAGTTGCTGGTGCGGCGGCTGCACGGCGACCTGCGAGTGCCGGCGACCAGCACCATCCACGCGGTGATGGATCGCCATGGGCTGGTCAGGCGGATGCGCCGAAGGCGGCATGCCACTGGAACGCCCCTGTCGGCTGGTGCCCAACCGAACGATCTCTGGTGTGTCGACTTCAAGGGCGAGTTCAAGCTCGCCAGGGGACCCTACTGTTATCCGCTGACCGTCACCGATCATGCCTCGCGCTATCTGCTCCTGTGCGAAGCACTCGAGTCGGTGCGCGAACAACCGGCGATCTCCGCGTTCGAGCAGCTCTTCCAGGAACGCGGGCTGCCGACGGCGATCCGCTCGGATAATGGCGTTCCGTTCGCCAGTCCCAACGGCCTCTACAACCTGTCTCGCTTGTCCGTGTGGTGGCTGCGCCTCGGCATCGACATCGAACGGATCAAGCCAGGGTGCCCGCAACAGAACGGCCGTCACGAGCGCATGCACCGTACGCTCAAGCAGGAGGCGACCCGCCCCGCGGCTGGCAACTTCCTCCAGCAGCAAGCCAAGTTCGATGGCTTCATGAAAGAGTACAACAACGAGCGCCCGCACGAAGCTTTAGGAATGAACGTACCCGCTGAAGTCTACACCCGATCGAGCCGCCCTTATCGCGGCCTGCCCGAGCTCGAATACCCGCTTCACGACCGGGATGTCGTCGTCACCTGCTGCGGCCGCATCTGCATGCACAAAAAGAAA
>DASZYN010000687.1:0-7450 GCA_035545435.1 Acidobacteriaceae bacterium
CGAAGCGAGAACCGCCAAAGAGGATTGCGCCCGAGAGTACGAGCGCAATCAGGGTGGCACCGAGACCGATGCGCAGGTTGGTGGCGTCGGAGATGTGGCCGATGAGGCCAGGAGAAAAAGAATCGCCCAGAGCGTGAATGACAAAGAGGTTGACGGAGATGGCGGTAGAGCGAATGGGAGCGGCGACGGAGTTGACGATGGCGGCGTTGATTGGGCCGGTGCTGAGGAAGAGACTGAACTCGGCGAGAAATGCTCCGGCGACGAGAAAGCGGGAGGGTCCGAAGAAGACGAGTGCAGCAAAAGGAATCGCCAGGATGGAGCTCCATGCGGAAACAAGATAGAGCGCACGATGATTGCGGCGAAGCCAGATCTGGGCCAGCCATCCCCCCGCGATGGTGGCACAGAGACCGTCAATGACGGTGACCGCCCCGGCGAGGCGGTCGGCCCCGGCGAGCGAGTATCCACCGAAACGCTCGAGGAAGGTCGGCAGCCAGGTGGAGATGCCCCCGACGGCGAAGGTCCACATGGCCAGGCCGAGGGTTGCGGTCCAGTAGGCGGGATTGCGGAAGAGTCCCCGCAAGCTGGTACGGTTGGCGGTCGCCTTGAGAGTGTCGGCAGCTCCGCGTTTCGGTTCGCGAACGAAGAGCCAGAAGCAAAGTGCGATCAGAACGCCGGGCGCAGCGGCGACATAAAAGGGCACACGCCAGCCGAAGTGGTTGCCAAGCTCCCCGCCCAGGAGATAACCGAGGGCTCCGCCGACCGGAATGGTGATGTAGAAGATGCTGAGGATTTTGTTGCGGGCTTCTTCCGGATAGAAGTCGGCGAGGAGTGCGGGCGCGAAGATCGAGAAAGTCGCCTCGCCGACGCCGACGGCGGCATGCCGAATGAGCAGGCTTTGATAGTCGTGGACAAAAGCCGTGAGCAGTGTTGCCGCGCTCCAGATCAGCGCTCCTGCCACGATCAGGGGTTTGCGGGCGAGGCGGTCGCCGAGCCAGCCGGTGAGCGGCGCAATGATCATGTAGGTGAAGAAGAAAGCCGACGTGAGCAGACCGGCGCGCGCGTCGTCGATACGGAATTCACGCTGGATCAGAGGCTGAACCCCAGGCAGCACGTAGCGATCGATGAAATTAAACAGGTTCAGACAGGTGAGAAGAAAGAGGGCGAGGCCGGCCGTGCGGAGGACTTTCACGTACTACAGGGTACAGGGCTCAGGTCACGGGAACGTAAGCCGGGCATCGGCTGTCGGCGCGAAACCGCTGGATTTGTCTATCGGCTCAGAAGATGCTCGGCTCGTGGAGTTCCGGTTGTGATTCCGGATACTCGAATCGCTCGTCCTCGGCTTCCTGCCGCACAGAACTTAGCGCGACGGTGACTTCGCGAATGTAATAGAGAACGCCGGCCAGGAGGGCAATCATCGCGACAACGAAAACGGCTGCAGCGGCCAGCGAGGCCGGCTTCCAGTAAAGGCCAAAACCAAGCAGCAGGCAGGAAATCAGGGTGCCGACCAGCGCGACGAGGCTCAGTAGGAAAGTGCGGCGGATCATCTCGGCGCGCTGCTCCATCGATTCGATCTGCGCGGTACAGGCGTCGGCTTCCGCGGTGTGGCCATTCTTTACGGCTTCGTGGCGCGCCTGGACGTACTGCCGCAGGCGGCTGACGATGCCCATGAGCCGCACATTGATGGAGAGGATGAACAGCGCTGTGGCAGAGAAAAAAATGGCTGGAGCCACAAAAGCCTGAAAAAGACGGCCGATGTCATTCATCAGGCTCAGGGTAGTGGCGAGCTTCAGAAAAAGATGTGTTCCCGCTCACCGATCTGTGTGCAGAAGGGCCCGCAATGTCTATGTTTTCAGTTTATCCAGGTGCCGGAACCAGTCGGTCTGATAGAGGAGGCCGGAGAAAAGGGTCAGGTTGTAGCAGATGTGGACGACCACGCCAGCAGCTACGGAGTCCGTCCTGAGGCGGACGACGCACAGGATCACACTGACGCAACCGATGAGAAGCACGGGCCCCCACGAATTGGACACCTGCTCGGCGTGCATGCGTGCGAACAGAATTGAGGTAATCAAAATGGCGAGGGGAATGCCGACGAAGCGGACGGTGGACTGACTGATCGATCCGCGGCGTTCGAACCACCGAAAGATGTTGATGAGGCTGGGGAGGAGGAATCCTCGGAAGGCGAGTTCCTCGGTCAGCGGCGCAAGCGTGACGCCAAAGATCAACAGAGCCCAGGCGCCGGCAGCGGATTTGGTCAGGTCTTCGAGGATTGGCGGCGCCTTGGGCATCGGAAGGAAATTGCCGGCAATTGTGATGACGAGACCGGAGATAATTCCGAGGCCGGCGAAAAGCAGAACGCTACGCAGAGCGGTGGAGAAATTCCAGTGAATACCTTCCGCAAAGGAGCGATCCCACCAGAGCGTGAAGACCAGCGCGGCCAGCGCCCACAGCACGACATAGATGGCCGCCTGCAGGGAAATGGCGTACATGACGTTGTGGGCAATTTCCTGTGTCAGTGCCGGGATACGGACGTGGGGGTGCGCGGCGTAGATGGTGAAGAGCGCAACGAGATAGCCACCGATCAGCGCAGGAATGAGCAGCAGCAGAAAAACCGCAACATGGCCGATGTTGGGAATCAGTTTCGGCGGTTTGGGCGGTGGCGGAACCAGCTCCAGCAGCGGAGCCGGCCGCTCGATCGGGTGCCACAGATAGCCGGGAGGTTCGGCGGGCGGCGGCGGGATTTCATGGTCAGGCTCCGGATCGCGCGGAGCCTCGAAACGGATGTCGCTCATTGAATAGTCTCTTGCCCTGGCTCTCTTGTGGCGGACTTTGTGCGGCGGTTCCGGCTTCCATTCGCCGGCGGTTTTTCCCCAGCTCCGGCGACTGATCCGTTTGAACCAGAATAAAAGGGCCGCAGAAATTGGCCAGTATACGAATGGGGGATGCGGGCGACCTCTTCGGGAGGACCTTCGCCGACAATGCGGCCGCCGCCTTCGCCCCCTTCGGGGCCCAGATCGATGATCCAGTCGGCGTTACGGATCACATCGAGATTGTGCTCGATGATGATGACCGTGTTACCCAGATCGCTGAGGCGGTGCAATACCTCGAGCAACTTCCGGACATCGTCGAAGTGGAGGCCGGTCGTCGGCTCGTCAAGCAGGTAGAGTGTGCGGCCGGTCTGGCGCTTGGAAAGCTCGCGGGCGAGCTTCATTCGTTGGGCTTCGCCGCCGGAGAGGGTGGTGGCCGACTGCCCGAGATGGATATAGCCGAGGCCGACGTCGACCAGGGTTTGCAGCTTTTGCCGCGCCTGTGGGATGTCACCGAGAACGGGAAGCGCATCTTCAATCGTCAGATCGAGCACATCGGCGATGGAATGCCCGTTGAACTTCACGGCCAGGGTCTCCTGATTGTAACGGCGGCCGTTGCACACCTCGCATTGCACGTAGACGTCAGGCAAAAAGTTCATCTCGATGCGGCGCTGGCCCTCGCCCTGGCAGGCCTCGCATCGTCCTCCCTGAACGTTGAAGCTGAAACGCCCGGCTTTGTAGCCGCGCTCACGCGATTCCGGCAACATGGCGAACAGGTCGCGAATGGCAGTGAAGACGCCGGTATAGGTGGCTGGGTTGGAGCGAGGAGTGCGCCCGATCGGCGACTGGTCGATGCGGATGGCCTTGTCGATCTGGTCAAAGCCTTTGATCTTGCCGTGCTCGCCGGGAGCCTCCCGCGATCCGTAGAGTTCCTGAGCGAGCGCGCGATACAGGATGTCGTTGACCAGAGTGCTCTTGCCGGAGCCGGAGACACCGGTTACGACGGTCATGATGCCGATGGGGAACCTGGCGGTAATGTCCCTGAGGTTGTGACTGCGCGCGCCTTCCACGCTGATCCACTTTCCAGTGAGGGGACGCGGCACGAGGCGATGCAGTGTCGAGATTTCTCCGGCCAGATAGCGCCCGGTGAGCGATCCCGGGGTCCGCATGACGGCGTCGGGCGAACCTTCGGCGACGACCTGACCGCCGAGGCGGCCAGCTCCAGGCCCCAGGTCGAGAACATAGTCGGCATGGCGGATGGTTTCTTCGTCGTGCTCGACAACGAGAACGGTATTACCGAGATCGCGCAGCGATTCCAGCGCCTGGATCAGCCGCTGGTTATCTCGCTGATGCAGCCCGATGGAGGGCTCGTCAAGAACGTAAAGGACGCCACGGAGGCGTGAGCCGATCTGCGTGGCCAGGCGGATACGCTGGCCCTCTCCGCCGGAAAGCGTAGCCGCGCTGCGGTTGAGTGAAAGATAGCTGAGGCCCACAGCGTTCAGGAACTGCAGTCGCTCGACGATTTCCTTGCGAAGCCGTTCGGCGATGAGGGCCTCGCGCGCCGTGAACGTGATGCCGCGGGCGCGTTCGAGGGCACGCTCCATCGATAGCGCAGTGAAATCCGCGATAGACATGCCGTCGATTTTTACCGCCAGCGATTCGGGACGCAGGCGCTGGCCGTGACAAACCGAGCATTCCGAAGCCGACATGTACTGCATCATCCATTCGCGGTAGGTGTCGGAACGAGCCTCGTCGAGCGAATCGCGAAGATAGGCAAGGATGCCATGAAAGCCGGTGCGCGGCGCTTCCGATGGCGGCGGCCCGACCAGCAGAAGCTCCTGCTGTTTCAGTGTGAGTTGTTCGAAGGGCAACTTGAGATTGATTTTGTACTTCTGCGCAGCGATGTTGATCAGGCGGATAAGATACTGCGAACCAGAGCCCGGGCCAAGTCCACCATCGAGCAGCGGTTTGGACCAGTCGGTGATGATCTTAGCCGGGTCGAAGTCGTAGATACTGCCGAGGCCGTGACACTCCGGGCAGGCGCCGTAGGTCGAGTTAAAAGAGAAACTGCGCGGCTCAAGCTTCGGAATATCGAGCCCGCAGTCGGGGCATGCCATGGAGGACGAGTAAAGCTGCTCATCCTTTTGTGTGGCGACCAGGACGAGACCGTTCGCCATCTGCAGGGCCTTCTCGACAGATTCGGTGAGAGCCTTCTGAATGCCGGGCTTGAGGACGGCGCGATAGACGATAGCTTCAATCGTATGGTTCTTACGTTTCTCAAGGTTGGGCGGATCGGACAGATCTTGAATTTCGCCATCAACCCGGGCGCGGAACCCCTGCTGGTCGAGCTTGTCGAGGAGATCCTTAAATTCCCCTTTGCGGCCACGCACTACGGGCGCGTAGATCGTCACTCGTTCGCCGGGTGTAAAGGCAAGGATGCGCTCAACAATCTGCTCGGCTGACTGCCGCGAGATCTGCCGGCCGCACCGCGGACAATGCGGGACTCCAACCGAAGCGTAGAGAAGGCGCAGATAATCGTAGATTTCGGTGATGGTTCCTACGGTGCTGCGCGGACTGCGGCTGGTCGTTTTTTGCTCGATGGAGATGGCCGGCGAAAGCCCTTCGATTGAGTCGACGTCCGGACGCTCGATCTGATCTAAAAATTGGCGGGCATAGGCCGATAGGGTCTCCACGTACCGGCGCTGGCCCTCCGCGTAGATGGTGTCGAACGCGAGGGAGGACTTCCCGGATCCGGAAAGACCGGTGACGACGGTAAGGGTGTTGCGCGGAATCTTGACGTTAATGTCCTGCAGGTTGTGCTGGCGGGCGCCGCGCACGGTGATTTGAGTGATGGCCATAGCACAGGGGGAATGGATTGTAAATCGGAAACTCGACTCAGTGTAGGAGCATGCGAATAGCACGCTGGTACTAGTTGCAAAACGGGACGTTCCGTCTAGAATTCGGAAAGTTGATCTCTTTCGTATCTTATTCGCCAACGGAAAAGCGGGTCAACGTGTCCCATTTCTGTTAGGAATGGATCGTAAGAATTTGTCGGGATGCTGATTTTAAGCATCCAATCACCGGTTATGATCCCCCTCGGCAGGCGAGGAATGGAATTGAGGCTATGCAGGACGCTGTGAACACGTTGATGCTGGCTTGCGCGGCTCTCGCCTCGCTGGCTTTTGGAGTTCTGCTGGCCCACGGCATTTGCCGCGCCGCCTTTGCGAAGCTCTTCCGGCATGCCGGAGCAGTCGCCGCCCAGCGCGCCAGGACGCAGATCGCCGCCCCGGTCTCCCAGCCCGATCCGCTTTAGCTCGCCGCGGTTTTCTTGCCCGTTACCTCCAGCTTTTGCCGCACGCAGGAATGCGCCGTTTTCCATCCCGGCCTGCGCGATCACATGCTGATTGCCGTAGGTCTTGATTCCACGGATGCCGCAATCTCTGCTAAATGCCGATACGATGCCAGGCGATCCGTATGCTCCCACGTGTCCGTAACCGCGATGACTTCGTTGGCTCCGGTCCCTGATGCCAGCCGCTCGAGCCCCTCTTTTACGGTCCGATGGGAGCCGACAATCGCGGCGCGAAGCTTGCTTTCAACGGCCGCCGCTTCCCAGTCCTGCCAGATCGCGTCCATGGAATCAACAGGTGGCAACAACTCAACCGGCTGGCCTCGGATTAGCCGCAAAAAACGCTGCTGGGGAGTCGTGAAGAGGCGTCGCGCTGCTGCATCGGTTTCGGCAGCCACGATCGGCACGCCGACGATCAGCCACGGCTCCCGCATCTGCTCACTCGGCCTGAAGTTCTGGCGGTAGAGCCGCGTAGCGGCGTAGAGGAGATCTGGAGCGAAATGCGCCGCGAATGCAAAGGGCAAACCAAGGTGGGCTGCCAACTGGGCGCTGAAGTCACTCGACCCCAGCAAAGTGATCGGGACATTCGTGTTCTGTCCCGGAATGGCTCTGACGGTCTGGCCGGGACGTTCGGGCCCCAAATATCGACGCAGCTCTTCGAGAAGGGCGGGGAAATCGTCGCCGGTTTGATGATTATCGCGGCGGAGGGCACGCATCGTATGGAAATCGCCGCCGGGTGCGCGGCCAAGACCCAGATCGATGCGGTCCGGATAAATGGAGGCGAGTGTGCCAAATTGCTCGGCAATGACCAGCGGCGCGTGATTGGGCAGCATGATGCCGCCACTGCCGGCGCGAATGGTCCGGGTGGCGGCAGCGATGTGGCCGATGAGAACTGAAGTTGCCGAAGAGGCAATACCGGCGATGGAGTGGTGCTCGGCCAGCCAAAAACGCCGATATCCCCACGACTCGGCATGCTGCGCGAGATCGACGGAGCGTGCGATGGCCGTGCCCGGGTGCTCGCCGGGGCGCATCGAGACCAGGTCGAGGATCGATACCGGCAGAGGCACGTTGCGTTAGATGAATCAACCGGCATGAAGGGTGCGGGCTGATAGCTGCGTCCACAGGAGCCTGCACTTAGCATCGCGGCTATTGGTCGCGAATCGCCTCCATGGGATCGACAGACGCCGCTCGCCCTGCGGGAAAGACAAACGCCAGCACCAGAACAGCCATCAGCACCGCAAAAGTGGCCAGCGCGACCAGGGGGCTTCCCGGGGTGACGCCGTACAGCAATGACTGGAGG
>DASZYN010000688.1:0-8922 GCA_035545435.1 Acidobacteriaceae bacterium
ACCCTTCTCAGCCACGCGTAATCTATGCGGCGAACGACAATCTGTGGCGGAGCCGCGACGACGGTGAGACCTGGACTATGGTATGGCCTCCCCCTTCGAGCGTTCAGGGCATCTCCATGGCCTCCGATCACAGCGACGAAAAAGTCCTCTCCCGCGAAAACCCTCTCGATACGATCACTGCCCTGGTGATCGATCCGCGCGACTCGAATCACTTCTATGCTTCGGCGGGGGGGAAGAGTCCCGGACTCTTCGAATCGGCTGACGCGGGCGCAAGGTGGACCCGCATCGCCGACTTGCCGGAGCTGGCGAACCGGCTCTGGTTCCGGTCGAAACCCTCTGCATCTTTGCTGGCCGCGGGCCAGCAATTCGTCGCGGAGTGGTCGGGTCACAAGCTTCGGGTATCTTCCCCTCCGGCCCCTCTTCTGGACTCCTCCTCGGCAATGACAAAAGAAGGAGGCTGGATCCTCTACGGCGCGACTGAGGATGGGATCACTGTTTCCCGCGACGATGGCGCAACGTGGATCAAGGCCTCCCTGCCGGGAACCGGGGCAAAGGTCCGTGCAATCGCAACGAGCCTCCATCACCCTGACGTCGCGTATGCCTCCTACAGCGGCCTTCACCTCGACGATTCTGTCTGGCATGGCGTTGCGCGAACCGACGACGCCGGCAAGTCATGGAAGCTGGTGTGGAAGGAAGCTGAGACTGCCGCCCCAAACGTCCACGATGCATGGATTACGCAGGACTTCGGCACGGACTGGGGGGAAAACCCTCTCAACCTGACGACTGCCGATCAGGATTCCAACATTGTTTACGGAACCGATTTCGGTCGAGCCCTGATCAGCACGGACGGCGGCAGGCAATGGCACGCCGCGTATTCGCGCAGCACCCCGGACGGTGGCTGGATCAGTACAGGGCTGGACGTGACAACCTCTTACGGCATTCACTTCGATCCCTTCGATGTCCGGCGGCGGTTCATCACTTACACCGATATTTCGTTGTTCCGCAGCGAGACGGGTGGAAAGTCGTGGCTGAGTTCCAGTAAAGGTGTGCCAAAAAACTGGATGAATACCGCCTACTGGATGGTGTTCGATCCCGCGGTAAAAGGACGCGCCTGGGCCGTGTACAGCGGCACGCATGACCTTCCCCGGCCGAAGATGTGGCGGCACACCTCGACCGATCGCTACCGCGGCGGCGTTGGCCGCAGCGATGACGGCGGACGGACGTGGAATCCCTCCAGCACGGGAATGCCACAGACTGCGGCCACAGATATCGTCCTCGATCCATCGAGTCCGTCCGGGCGCCGCACTCTATATGTCACCGCATTTGGAAGAGGCGTCTACAAAAGCACCGATGATGGGCGAACCTGGTCGCTCAGGAATACAGGAATCCGGCAGAACACACCGTTCGCCTGGCGAATCACGCTTGCGCCGGACCACGTTCTTTATCTGGTCGTGGCGCGGCGGTCGGAGGACGGCAGCATTGGCAACAGTGGAGACGGCGCGATCTATCGGTCTTCGGATGCCGGCGAAACCTGGCAGCCATTGCCTTTGCCCGATGGAGTCAACGGCCCCACGGGCATCGCCGTGGATCCCGCTCATCCGCAGCGCCTTTATCTTTCGGCATGGGCTCGTGCAGTGGGCACACACGGAGAAGGCGGCGGTGTGTATGTCTCCGATGACGGCGGACAGCACTGGGCTCCGTCGCTCAGCAAGGACCAGCATATTTACGATGTCACGCCGGATCCGCGCCTGCCGGGCACGATCTATGCGTGTGGATTTGAATCCTCTGCCTGGGTATCGCGCGACGCAGGCATCCACTGGCAGAGGATCTCCGGTTTCAATTTCAAATGGGGACATCGCGTAGTCCTCGACCCCGAAGATTCACACATGATCTACATCACCACTTTCGGCGGAGGCGTGTGGCATGGGCAGGTGACCACCGATCCTGCAATCCTGGACATTGCCACACCAGAAATGGAGCCCGGTCGATGAAGAAGCGTGTTCTCTGCAGTCTTGCCGCTCTCGCTCTCTCCACCTGCGCTTTGCCCGCCCAGGTGAAGGTTTACCAGGGTACGTTGTCTCTTCCTTATTACCAGGAAGGGCCGCCTAACCCGAATCCGCCCTTCGACGAGTACGCGGCGAACCGATTCAACTACCCCTACGTCCTGCGCGACAATCTCACCTCGCATCGGGTCGAACGCGCGTTCCGCGCCGTCTATCTGGAGAACGAATATCTCCGGTGCGCGATTCTGCCCGACGTGGGCGGCCACATTTACACCTGCACCGACAAGATCAATAACGTTCCGATGTTCTACCAGAATCCGTCCATCAAAGAAGCCGCCATCGGCATGCGCGGCGGATGGGCAGCCTTTGGACTGGAATTTAATTTTCCCGTCTCGCATAACTGGATGACCGTCTCCCCAATCGACTTCGCCTACGGGAAAGAGCAGGACGGCAGCGCCTGGGTCACGGTCGGCAATGTCGACCGCGTGTACGGAATGGAGTGGACGGTCCGGATCGTGCTTCATCCCGGCAGCACTCTGCTCCAGTTGCAGGTCACGCTCAATAACCGCAGCGACGTGCGGCATCGCTTCTACTGGTGGAGCAATGGCGGGATTCAGGCGTGGGACGACACGCGCATCTGCTACCCCATGCGCTACACCGCGGCCCATGGATTCGCCGATGTCGATCGCTGGCCCGTGGACTCAAGCGGTACCGATCTGAGCATCCTCAGGAACCATACCCACGGTCCGGTTTCGCGATTCGTGTATGGCAGCCGCGAGCCTTTCATGGGAATCTGGAATCCCCACACCAACGCCGGAGTGGCGCACTACACCGACTATGCGGAACTGCCCGCCAAGAAGATCTGGTCGTGGGGCGTGGATGCCGATGGGCTGGACTGGCGCAAAGCACTCTCCGACAATGACAGCGCGTATGTCGAAGTGCAGGGCGGCCTCTTCCGCAATCAGGAGACTTACGCATTTCTGCAGCCGCGCCAGGCCATTCACTTCACGGAATACTGGATGCCGTTGCATGAGCTGGGAGGACTCGCTCGCGCCAACCTGGCGGGTGCGGTCAACCTGAGCCGAGCGGGCAGCATGCTGATCGCGGCCCTGAACGTAACCACGAAGATTCCGCAGGCACAAATTCGACTGCTCGATGGCGACCGCGCCCTGTTCAGCACCACTCTCGATCTCGCTCCGGAACACACCTGGAAGCATGAGATCGCAATCGCCGATCCGGCTCACCACTACACAATCGAAGTACGGGATCACAGCGGCCAGGTTCTCATCGCGCAGACGGAAGGCAAGTATGACTGGACGCCCGATTCGGAAATCAAGGTGGGACCGCAGAAACATGTCACCTTTCCACCAGCAGCGCAGCGCAGCGCCGAGGACTGGAGCCGGATCGGCTACGACGATGAGCTGAACGGCCGCTTGCTAATTGCTGCCCGGGACTACGAAGAGGGATTGAAAGCCTTTCCGCAGAGTCAGGCGCTGGCGGTCGATGCCGGTCGCCTGGACACCGCGTTGCTGCAGTTCGACCACGCCATTCCTTTGTTGAAGGCTGCCGAAGCGCGCGACACGCCCAACGCCGAGATCGCTTATTACCTTGGCCTGGCCTACGACGGCTTGAACGATACTCGTCACGCACAAACTGCGTACGAAACCGCGGCTCGACTGCCGCAAATGCGCGCCGCTGCTGCACTCCGGTTAGGCGAGCTGGCCGCGCGAACGGGCGATCTGCAGACGGCAAACACGTGGCTTGCGGACGCACTGCACAGCGCTCCCGACGATCTGCGCACCGCGGAAGAACTTGCCGCCATTCTTCACGCTCGCGGCAAAAACGCTGACGCGCATACGCTGGCTGCAACCTGGTACAGCCGCTATCCGACCAGCTACTTTCTGGCCGAAGAGCTGGGAACGCCGCAGACCGAGCACCTGGCGGCCGATCCGGAACGTGTCTTGAACGTCGCATCGGAGTACATGCGGCTGGGACGATACGAATCGGCTCTTCACGTTCTCTCGCGCAACTATCCGCACGTGGACGCAGGAGAAGTCGAGCCCGGTTCCCTTCCCCCCGGACAGAATCCCCTCGTGGCGTATTACGCGGCCTATTGCTTGCAGAAGCTCGGCCGTCCGTTCGCCGAAGAAGCATCGCGCGCTTCTCACATGCCCTTGCAGTATGTGTTCCCCAGTGGCATGCAGACCGCCGCGGTGCTGGAAGCGAGCCTTGAGAAGAATGCCGACGATGCGACCGCCCACTATTTGCTCGGCCTGCTGCAGTTTTCGACAGGGATGACCGAATCCGCCGAACAACACTGGAACCGGGCACACGATCTGCACGCCGTCATTCCTGGACTCGACGCCGATCGCGGCCTGGCCCGTCTGCACATCGATTCCGATCCCCAGGGCGCGCTGGCGGCCTTTCGCGAAGGGCTCAGGACCGATGCCTCCAACGAGGCCATCTACGTCGGGATAGACCAGGCGCTCAGCATTCTGGGGCTTCCCGCATCCGAGTTCATCGCTGCAATGGAACAGTATCCCGACAAGCCGAAAATGCCCGCCAGGCTCGTTTACGAACTGGCTCTGCACCAGGCCGAAGCCCAAAATTTCTCCGCCGCCCAGGACCTGCTGCGCAACAGATTCTTCCCGCGCGAAGAAGGCGGCACCAACGTGCGTGAGGTTTGGATCGAGATAGAGTTGCAAAGACTCCAGTCGCTCGCGGCGAACGGAAAGTGTGAGGAAGCTGCGGCCGGCCTGTCCAAATTGAGCCAGCCTGTGCCGGGAATGGACTTCACCAAAGATGGCCTGACAGCCTTCATCGAATCAAGCCACTCTCAGTACGAAGTCGCGATGATCGATCGCGCGTGCAAGCAAACCGATGAAGCCAACGCCATCCTCGGGAAGATTGCCGCCAATACCAGCGGCGAGGAAGTGGTGTGGGCAGCTCAAGCGGCTCGCCTTCTGCCTGGATACGACCAGGCAGCATGGCAAACGCGCCTCTCCGCTGCCCTGGCCCACGCGGATCCTGACGCGCTGACAAACTCGTACCAGGCTTACATTGTCGGAATGCTGCAGCAGGAGGCCGGAGCGAGTGATGCCGCAAAGGCAACGTTCCGGAAAGCGCTTCTGCTGCCGGATCAGACGCTTTCGTACCACCTCACCCGTATGGCGATCGCGGACTCCGGGAATCAAACGCCTGTGCCGTGACTTGCGTGAAGCGAACTCTTCACGACGGGAACAGTTCGGCACCGCCGCCTACTTTTCGACCAGCACCAGCTTGCCGAAGCTCTCCGGCGTGTGGAACGTCTCGCGCATCGGCGGCCTCCAGCAGATCGATCGGCGCCGTTCCGGCGGTCCCTGGCTGCGAAAGAGATTGGCACGATAGGCGAGTCCGGCATGCGGAGGCTCGTTGCCAATCGACGCCAGCGGAATGACCATCGCCGCATACCAGACCTTTGCCCCGCGATCGATGCTGGCCGCAACGTGAAAGCCGGAATTCCACGTCCACCCCACCGTGTGATCGGGGAGATCGAGGTTAATGTCCAGATCGACCCACTCGGCCTGAGGAGATACTTCAAACTCCCTATACCGGCGGATGTTTTTCCAGTCGGAGCCAATGAAGAGTTCAGCGACATCCCAGTTCCAAAGCTGATTGGTTTCGGCGGCCGTGCTGGGATGCGGGCGCAGATGGAGTTCGTCATAGGGACAGACGAACAACAAATAGAGATTGCGTTCCGTCCATCGCGAGCGGATCTCGGTGCGATGGTGAGGCACCGGATGACCGTAGTTGTCCCGCTCTGCGAACACGGGAATCGCGTCCCGCCAGAACGGCGACGCAGAATCGGTCTGGAGAGTCACATCGTGCGGCGCGAAGACGCTGCGGAACTCCGCCGGATTCGATGCTTGAGCGGAAGCCAGGTCAGCGACCATCAGCATGCACGCAAGGATAATTTTCTTCACAGGCCATCACCGGAATGTGTTTCCCCGTTCGTTGCCCCGTTCGCGAACGACGCAATTACTCCGCTCAGCCGGTCATGCGATCGACAAGTGCAGTTCGCGCGCCGCGTTGGCATGGTAGACCTTCCGCAGGATGTCATCGGGTAAACCGACGCCGTAGATGCGCCAGCGCCCCTGCGGCGGAATATCAGCGGGTGCGTAGTCGAAGTACTCGTCTTCCGTTTCGAGAAAACGATAGTAAATCTCATACAGCTTGTCGTTGAAGACCTGCTGCGGATAATCGTCGCCGTGAGGCGTGGCGTCGGTCCCGAAGAGAATGCGGTCCTGATACTTCTCGAAAAAAGCACGCGCGGTTCTCGGTTGCCGTCCCAGTTCCCCGATTCGCGCCGCAATATCGACGTTCATGTTCGGAAAGCGGTCCATGTTTTCGCTCACGTTGCCAAGATCTTCAGCGAAATTGCCCACGTGGAGCACGATGAACCGTGTCTTCGGATGCCGGGCGATAACGCGGTTGCGTGCCTCCAGGAGTTCGGCATTGCTCGGGAACGACGGCCCGTAAAAGGACCAGTCGGGATGGTTGTTCAGCTCCTCATACCGCTCATTGAAGCGGTCAGTAGGCGTGAAGAACGCAACCGGATCCGAAACATGGATCGCAACCGGAATGTTGAGCTGCCCGCATGCATCCCACATCGGATCAAATCGTGGATCGTCGATCTTCACCAGCTCGCCGCTGGTGATGTTTTCACGCAGGTACAGACCGAGTGTCTTCAGGATCTTGAGTCCCCGCGCTCCATTGCGGTGAGCCTGCTCAATCGCGAGAGCCTGCATGCGAGGGTAGTCGGGCTCCCTGAACCTCGAGTAAGAGGGCTCCGTGAATGTATAGAAACGGTCGGGATAGGCTCTGTCGTACCTCTGTACGGTCTCTGCCAGACCTGTCTCGTAGCCTCCGGTCAGATTCACCAGCGATCGAATATTCTTCGCGTCCATCACCTGCAGCAGTTCCGCTGGCGTGCCCAGATACTGCCGCTCTGGTCCCAGCGATACGCCATTCTTCGCGCGAGCAGCATCCGTAATGTGCGTGTGGATGTCGATCACCGGATAGCGAGAACGCGCCACGTGCGTTTCTTTCACCTGGAGCATGCTCTTCGGCTGGTATTCGGAGAGATAAAGGTTGCGGTGGGCTTTCTTCGGCTCGGCGGACTCAGACAGGCCTGCTTTCCCGGCCGCACCGGCCACCCCAACCGTTCCTGCCATCATTCCCGCCCCAGTTCCGATGAGCAATTCCCTGCGATTCATCGAGCAAAATCCCCCAATCATCCGAAAGCACAGAAACAAATACGAAATAAAAGTACAGAACACAAAACCATTTTGCAAGCAGCCCCATTCCTCTGTAATCTCACGTAAATATAAGAAAACAATGTAGAGTCTGATTAATTCCAGGCAATCGACCAGGATGACCCTTTCGGTATTTTTTTGTTTCGTGTAGAAATTGGATCAACCAGGGCTTTCGATACCACTCCGCATCCTTCCGCGTCCTGAATTTCACATCGAAGGACCGCGGCACACGAACGGAAAGGCCAAGTGAGTACTTCCAGCGGCGCACAACTACAGCGTTCCCTAAAGCTCTGGAACCTGGTGCTGTACGGCATCATCATCATTCAGCCGACAGCTCCCATGGGCATTTACGGCGTGGTGAACAACATCGCGCACGGCCACGTCACCACCACCGTTTTCATCGCCATGTGCGCCATGCTGCTGACAGCCGTCAGTTACGGGCGCATGGCGCGCGTTTACCCCCAGGCCGGCTCCGCGTTCAGCTATGTGTCGGAAGAACTCCACCCCCGTCTCGGCTATCTGGTGGGCTGGGCAATGCTGATGGACTACATTCTGAATCCGGTGATCTGCATCATCTGGTGCAGCCAGGCGGCTCGTAACGTTGCGCCTGACGTGCCCTACTGGGTTTGGGTCACAGCCTTCGCCCTTCTCTCCACATTTTTGAATACGCGTGGAATTCAAACCTCAAGCCGTGTGAACGCCGTCCTCGCAGTCTTCATGAGCGTGGTGGTTGTTCTGTTTCTGGGCTACGGCGTTCACTACATCCTGACCCTTGTCCATCCCACCACAACCGACCTGGTCCGTCCCCTTTACGACCGCTCCACCTTCGCAGCCTCGGCGGTTTTCCACGGAACATCCGTGGCGGTCCTCACCTACATCGGGTTCGACGGAATCTCCACGATGGCGGAAGAAGTTGAAAATCCGCGCCGAAATATTCTCATTGCCACCGTTCTCACGTGCTTCATTATCGGATTGCTTTCCATGGCGCAGGTCTATGTGGCGCAACTTGCCTGGCCGGGGCGTGATCCTTTTCCACCCAGCATGGTGGATACAGCCTTCGTGCACGTCGCCGACCGGGTTGGCGGACGTTTCCTGTTTCAGCTTCTGAACGCAACCCTCCTGATCGCGAACATGGGATCGGCCATCGCCGCCCAGTTTGGGGCCTCGCGCCTGCTGTACGGCATGGGCAGAAGCAGATCTCTGCCCGCGAAGTTCTTCGCGGCGATCGATGCGAAGTACCATGTTCCCCGCAATAACGTGCTCCTGATTGGCGCAATCGCGCTCATCGGCCCGCTCTTTCTGACCTATGAGAAAGGTGCAGAACTGCTCAATTTTGGAGCCTTCATCGCCTTTATTGGCGTGAACGCCGCGGCGTTACTGCACTATAAGTACCGCTCAAAGGAGCGCGTGGCGTTTCCGTTTCTCTGTCCCGCGCTCGCCATCGTCGTCTGCCTGTTTATCTGGTGGAATCTGAGCGTAAGTGCCCGGCTCCTGGGAACCATCTGGCTCGTCGTCGGTGTCCTGGTGGCTCTCGCGATGCATAAGCAAACACGACTCGCGCGTGGGCTAACCGATGAGCAGGATGGTCCACCTCCTGCCTGATCTTTCGAGGTCCGTTCAATGAA
>DASZYN010000689.1:0-6555 GCA_035545435.1 Acidobacteriaceae bacterium
TTTCCGACTACACTTCACCTAAAATCAGCTTTCCAAAGGGCCCCTATGCAAGTTCTTATCGTCGAAGATCAGCCCAGTGATCTTCGTGTCGCCACGACGGCGGCGCAGGAATCCGGATTTGCAGACATTGAAGCGCGATCGTCGATAGCCGCCGCCCGCGATTTCCTCCAGAAGGCTCTGGACGAAGGACGGTCTCTGCCTGACGCCATCGTCCTCGACCTCGACCTCGGATATGAAAGCGGCTTCGAACTGCTGCGCTACTGGCACAGCAATCCTCAGCTCTCGAAGGTTTCCGTCGTCGTCTGGACCATCCTCGGCAATCAGTATCGCGAGATTTGCGAGATGTTCAAGGTCACTGCCTACCTCGACAAGGGTGCGGGCGGTGCCGCCCTTCGCAACACGCTTGCCGGTTTGAAGCGGCTCGCCTCCTGAACACCGGTCCACCGTTACGCAGTCGCAGAACCCGGCATTTTCAGGCACGGACGTTGCGCCCAACTTTCACACTGGCAGCGATTTATAGTACAAGGAACGGTGCTGTTCGATATCGCTGATCCCCAGCGCCAATCCATTCCCAGTCCATCCTGAAGGGGGCCCCTGCATGACCGATCTCGCGGAGATTATCTCCCGCAACGAAGACCAGATCCGCTCCGAATGGATTCGGGACATGGGCAAGTCTGTCCAGCGTGCGGACCTGATCAGCAAAACCGAGCTCGAGGAGCAATGCGGCGCCCTGCTCAGGGCGGTTGTGGCCGGCGCCAAAAGCGGCGATGCCACGGATATCGATAACCCAGGCTGGAGACAGGCTCGCGAATTTCTTGAGAGCGTCTCGGCTTCGCGCGCTCGCCAGGGTTTCTCGCCCACTGAGGTCGCTACGTTCGTCCTCTCCCTCAAGCAGCCGCTGTTTTCCGCCATTCGCCGCGACCTGAGCAAAAACCCCGACAAGCTTTTCGATACTGTCTGGGCGGCCACCGAAATGCTCGACGGGCTCGCGCTGGTCACAACCGGCGCCTATATCGCCACTCGCGAAGAACTCATCGTCCGCCAGCAACAGGAGCTGATGGAGCTTTCAACGCCCGTGGTCAAGCTCTGGGAAGGCGTCCTCGCCCTGCCCATCATCGGCACTCTCGACAGCGCCCGCACCCAGGTCGTTATGGAGAATCTGCTCCAGACCGTCGTCGCCACCAATTCCCGATTCGCCATCATCGACATCACCGGCGTCCCCACCGTCGACACCCTCGTCGCCCAGCATCTTCTCAAGACCATCACGGCTGCCCGCCTCATGGGCGCCGAGTGCATCATCAGCGGCGTCCGCCCGCAGATCGCCCAGACCATCGTCCATCTCGGCATCAATCTCGAAGACGTGATGACCAAGGCCAACCTCGCCGACGCTTTTGCCCTCGCCCTGCAGATGAGCGGCCGCACCGTCGTGCGCAGGTCCACCGCCTCCGCCGAGACCAAAGGCATCCTCGCCGGGCCCATGACGAAGCAGGAGAACTAACGTGGAGCGCATTCCCGTTCTTCGCATGGGCAGTCTGCTGCTCATCACCATCCAGGTCGACATGCACGACAGGCTCGCCCTTCAGCTCCAGGACGATGTCACCAATCGCATCGCCGAATGGGGCTCCAGAGGCGTCCTCATCGATATCTCGTCGCTCGAAATCGTCGACTCCTTCATCGGCCGCATGCTCGCCAACATCGCGGCGATGTCGCGGGTGCTCGGTGCCGAGACCGTCGTCGTCGGCATGCAGCCCGCGGTGGCCATCACTTTGGTCGAGCTGGGTATGTCTCTGCCCGGCGTGCGAACGGCTCTGAGCGTCGAAGCCGGCATGGAGCTGCTCTACGGAGCGGGAGCGGGTTTCCGCACGGGGAGCGATGATGAGCGAGACGAAGCGTGAAACTCTCCCGCTGACGAACTCCAATGACGTGGTCCTCGCCCGGCAAAAAGTCCGGCAATGGGCCACCGAGATGCGTTTCACTCTCGTGGACCAGACCAAGCTGGTCACCGCCGCCAGCGAGCTCGCCCGCAACACCCTCGATCACGGTAAGGGCGGCTCCATGACCATCGAGCAAATCGCCGCCGGCCCCCGCGTCGGCCTCAGGCTCATCTTCGAGGATCGTGGACCAGGCATCCCCGACATCGAATTGGCACTCAAAGATGGCTTTACCACGGGTAACGGCATGGGTCTTGGACTCGGCGGCAGCAAGCGGCTGGTCAATGAGTTCTCCATCGACTCCGCCCCCGGGAAGGGCACCCGCATCACAGTAGTGCGATGGAAGTAGCCTTCACAGAGTGGATTCCCATCACCGATGAGAGCTCGGTGGGCGAGGCCCGCCGCCGCGCCCTGCTCGTCGCCCAGCGGATCGGCTTTGACCAGACCCGTTCCGGCGAACTCGCGCTGCTCGCCACCGAGTCCTCCCGCAATGTGCTGCTCCACGGCCGGGGTGGTGAAACCGTCATCCTCGGCATGCAGGCGCAGGGCAAATCTCTTGCCCGCATTCTCGCTATGGACAACGGCCCAGGCATCGCCAACCTCGCCCAGGCCATGACCGATGGCTACTCCACCGCCGGCACCATGGGCGCGGGCATGGGCGCCATGCAGCGCATGGCCACCTCCATGGAGGTCTTCACCGGAAAAAAAGGAACCGTCCTGCTGCTCGAACTGGGCGAGTCTTCTCCCCCAGGTTCCCTCCGCATCGCCGGCATGGCCGTGCCTCATCCCGGAGAGCGCTTCTGCGGGGATGCATGGGCCTGTCACGAGACTCCGGAGCGATCCCTCATCCTCCTCGCCGACGGCCTCGGCCACGGACGCGATGCCGCCGAAGCCGCCCAGGAAGCGACTGCCGCCTTCCATAAGCGCCAGGATCACGCCCCCGCTGAGATCCTCGGCTACGTACACGACGCCCTCAAAAAAACCCGCGGCGCGGTTGCCGCGATCGCGGAAATTCGCCCCATCGAGGCCACCCTCTCCTATGCCGGCGTCGGCAACATCTCGGCCGCTGTCCTCACCGCCGCCGGATCCCGCAGCCTCGTCTCCCACAATGGCACCCTCGGCATGGTCACCTCCCGCATTCAGGAGTTTCGCATTCCCTGGACCCCCGATGCCTTGCTGGTCCTCCATTCCGACGGCCTGCAGTCGAAGTGGGACCTCTCTGCCTACCCCGGCCTCATTACCCGCCACCCCGCCGTCATCGGCGGAACCCTCGTGCGCGACTTCCGCCGCCAGCGCGACGATGCCAGTGTGGTCGTGGTAAAAGCTGCATAGCATGGCGATTCCGGTCTTCCATCTGCCTCTCCGCACCGAACGCGATGTCGTGCAGGCTCGCCAGCGCGCCCGCGAAGTCGCCGCGGAGCTCGGCCTCGACAATCAGGACCAGATCCGCATGGCCACTGCCGCCTCGGAGATTGCTCGCAATGCCTTCCGCTACGCCCGCAATGGCGCCGTGGAATTTGCCGTCGGACTGGAAGATCCCCAGCATCTGGAAATCACCGTCTCCGACACCGGTCCCGGCATCGCCAATCTCGACGAGATCCTCGACGGCCGCTACAAATCCACCACCGGCATGGGCATCGGCCTGCTCGGCACCCGCCGCCTCATGGACCGCTTCGAGATCGACAGCCAGCCCGCCGGTACCACCGTCCGCATGGTGAAGCACCTCCCGCAGCAGCATGCGTCCATGACCCAGCGGGCCGTTCGCGAGCTGAACGCGAAACTGAAGCAGCGCACTCCCGAGAGCCCTTACGAAGAAATCGAGCAGCAGAACCAGGAACTACTCAAGACCCTTCAGGAACTGCGCTCCCGCCAGGAAGAACTCCAGCTGCTCAATCGCGAACTGGAAGACACCAATCGCGGCGTCGTTGCCCTTTACGCCGAGCTCGACGAGCGCGCCGACTATCTTCGCCGCGCGTCCGAACTCAAAACTAAATTCCTCTCCAACGTCTCGCACGAATTCCGCACCCCGCTCAACTCCATCATTTCCCTCGCTCGCCTCCTCATGGATCGCATCGACGGCGATCTGAACTCCGAACAGACCAAGCAGGTCCGCTTCATCGAAAGCTCCGCACGCGACCTCCAGGAGATGGTCAACGACCTGCTCGATCTCGCCAAGGTCGAAGCCGGCAAAATTCGTATCCGCCCCAAACACTTCCAGGTGCACGAGCTGTTCAGCGCCCTCAAGGGTATGCTTAAGCCCCTGCTCGCCGACAACACCTCCGTCGACCTCATCTTTGAGGATGCGACCGAATTGCCCGCCCTCCACACCGATGAGGGCAAAGTCTCGCAAATCCTCAGGAACCTTATCTCCAACGCGCTCAAGTTCACGCCCGCAGGCCACGTGCGCGTTGCTGCCCGGATGACCTCGCCGGACCTTGTGCTCTTTTCGGTCGAAGACACCGGGATCGGCATTCCCCCCGAGCATCACGAAAATATCTTTCGCGAGTTCAGCCAGGTTGAGAACCCTCTCCAGGACCGCCACCGCGGCACCGGTCTCGGCCTCCCCCTCTGTCGCAATCTCGCCATGCTCCTCGGCGGACGCATCTGGCTCGAAAGTGAACCCGGCCACGGTTCCACCTTCTACGCAGCCATTCCGCCCGTCTACGTCGGCGAATCGGCCTCGCTCGAGGACGCGGCCAACCTGCCCGCTCCCGAATTCCACCGCACTCCCATTCTGGTCGTCGAAGACAATCCCGAGACCGCTCGCCTCTTCGAGAGCTACCTCCGCAGTACGGAATTTCAGCCCATCCTGGCCTCAGGCGCTGCCCAGGCCGAAGCATGGACCTGCCGCCACACGCCCGCCGCGGTGATCTCGGATATCTGTCTCGGTGAAGAGACTGCCTGGGAATTCCTGAGCCGCCTGCGCGAGCGGCTGCCGCAGCTGCCTATCATCGCCACCAGCGTTTCGGAGGAATCCCGCACCGCTGCAGAAAATGCGGCCGACCTTTTCCTCCTCAAGCCTTTCGAGCGCGACACTCTCCTGCGCGAACTGCGCCGTCTGACCGCACAGACCGGCACCCGCCGCTTGCTGCTCGTCGACGATAACGAAGTCTCCCGCTATATCGTCCGCGAGCTTCTCCGCCAGCCCTGGCTTGAGATCGACGAGGCCAGCAACGGCTCCCAGGCACTCGCCGCCATCCGCGACAAGCTTCCCGACGGAATCATCCTCGATCTCCTCATGCCCGACATCGGTGGGATCGACATTCTCCGGCAGTTACGAGCAAATCCGGCGACAGAAGATCTCCCCGTGCTGATTTACACCTCGAAGATCCTGAACGAATCGGAGCGAGCCCAGATCGAGTCGCTGACCGCCCGTATTCTTCGCAAGGATGACGTCTCCACCCGCCTTTCGCCGCAACCCTTCCTGGACTGGCTGACCCACGCGGGGCTCTCCCCCGGCCATTCCCCATCCGGCACAACGGTCTGAACGTCATCTCCGCAGTACAGCCCACTCCGCAGTACGGCCGAACGAATCAGCGAAGCCGAAGCCCGGTGCTTGTCGCCAGGTTCGCGAACCCATCGCGCGCGGCCAGGTTCACCCCACAGCAAGCAGAAGACGCCTTCCCGACAGACATTTCAACAGCCGCAATCCAACGGCCCGCCCAAAAGTACCGTCGATCCGCCCATTTTGAAACTTCATTCCCCCCGCCAGGTTCGCGAACCCATCGCCCGCGGCCAGGTTCACCCCACAGCAAGCAGAAGACGCCTTCCAGACAGACTTTTCAACACCCGCAATCCAACGGCCCGCCCAAAGGTACCGTCACTCTGCCCATTTTGAAACTTCATTCCCCCACCAGGTTCGCGAATCCATCGCCCGCGGCCAGGTTCACCCCACAGCAAGCAGAAGACGCCTTCCCGACAGCCATTTCAACAGCCGCAATCCAACGATCCGCCCAAAGGTACCCCTCACTGACCATTTCGGAACTCAGCCGCCAACCATCCCCATCCCCCGCGATTACAATACCCACCGGCATTCAAACCACCGCCTAAGAGGAAATGCATTGCGATCCAGACGAACCTTCCTGAAAGCCGCCCTCCTCGCAACTGCACCGCGATGGATCTGCCCGGCGTCAGCGGCTGCGATCCCCGAAACCAACCCCGTCCCCAGCTCCCGCAACGACCGCCAAGCCTGGCTCGCCATCCTCGAACGTGTCTCCCAGCCCGTCCTCGAGGCCATCAGCCGGCAAAAACTGCGCGCCACCATGCCCGTCGAAGCCGCCCCTGGCGACGAAAAAGCCCGCGCCCAGTCCACCCATCTCGAAGCCGTCGGCCGCCTCCTCTGCGGACTCGCTCCCTGGCTCGAAGCCCAGCCCGGCAGCAACCTGGCCGAAGAGGAACTCCGCACCCGCTATCGCGAATGGTCTCGCCTCGCCATCCGCTACGGCACCGATCCCCGGTCGCCCGACGTCCTCAACTTCGGCACCAACCATCAGTCCCTCGTCGATGCCGCCTTCCTCGCCCTCGCCATCGTCCGCGCCCCCAGCGAACTCTGGGCCAAACTCGACACAGCAACAAAGCAAAACCTCGTCAGGGCCCTCAAAGCAACGCGCAAACTCCAGCCCGG
>DASZYN010000690.1:0-1760 GCA_035545435.1 Acidobacteriaceae bacterium
CACTGCGTAGCGAAGATCCTGCAGCCAGACGTTCATCGACCCTCCCGCGCTGATAACGAGGATCATAGGACACGGAGACACTCTCTGGCTGCCGTGAAACAGGTTTGTGACGGCTTGGCTACGGCTCTCCGGGGTGCCCCACCCTGGTTACTTCCACTGTTGACGCGGTCAGCAACCACCGCGTCTCCGCCGAGACTTATGGTTTGTCCATGGTTCTTCGCGGGGGTACCGGTCGATCCTTCCGCGGCGTCTTTTCCGTGATCGCTCCGTCCAGCCGCTTTCCGATCGCATCGAACGCGGGCGTGGGTCCCATCCACCGCACCCGGTCGACATCGTCAAACAAGACGATCTCCGTCCGAAGCGTAGCCAGCGTCCGAAACAATAGAGCATCCTCAAAGTTGCGCACCAGGGTCGCCGCGAGAGTGTCCGCACGGCCGGCGTTCACCTGCCACTCCCGGCTGTCATGAGGAATGGACTCGAGATGGCGAAATTTAGCCAGCACCGCCGCCGTCGATTTTGCGCCCCATCCCGGCAGCCCCGGATAACCATCCGCCGCGTCGCCCACCAGCCCCAGATAGTCAGGAATCGATTCGGGCGGAACTCCAAATTTCTGCCGGACGGCACTCTCGTCGTAGATTGCGCCCGTTCTACGGTTCAGTTGGACAACGCGCTTGCCCCTGACGCACTGGGCCAGATCCTTGTCCGGAGTACAGATCACCACCCGTTCCACATTTGGATTCTGCGCAGCTGCGGATGCGGCAGACGCCAGAGCGTCGTCCGCCTCAAACTCCACCATCGGCCAAACCACCATTCCGGCCGCGGTGAGCACTTCCTCCAGCAGTGGAAACTGAGAAAGAAGATCGGGATCGATGCCTTCTCCGGTTTTGTATCCCGCCCACAGGGAGTTTCGAAACGACTCGATCACATGATCCGTTGCCACTCCGATGTGTGTGACCCCGCCCTTCAGCATGCCCAATAAAGAGGCGAGCACACCCCGAACCGCACCCACCTCGCGCCCTTCGGAGTCGCGTGCACGCGGCACTGCGTAAAAGTGGCGAAACAGCTCGTAGGTGCCGTCGATCAGATGGACTTCCACGCTTTGATCCAATGGAGACTACCGGCCACAGGTTACCAGCCACACGCTCGCTCCCCTACAATGCCTCCGTGGGTCCGGGCCCCTTTCTCCCGGCTCGAACCCCAACAAGGAGAATCATCGATGAAGCGTTTCCTGCTGTGTGCCAGTCTTCTTGCCCTCACCTCCACCCTCTTCGCTCAGCAGAAGCCTCCTGCCAGCCCCGCTGAAACCGCCACCGCTACGATCGGAGGCCATACCGTCACCATCAGCTATAACTCGCCAGGCGTGAAAGGCCGCGAAGGCCAGATCTTCAATCAGGGCGGCCTCATCCAGAAAACGCACAAGGAGTACCCCGTCTGGCGCGCCGGTGCCAACAAAGCCACTGCCCTGCACACCGACGCTGACCTCACCATCGGCACCCTCGATGTCCCCAAAGGGGACTACACTCTGTTCGTTAACATCGCCGACCCCGATAACTGGGTTCTGATCGTGAGCAAGAAGACCGGCGAATGGGGCTTGGCCTACGATCCCTCCGAGGATTTGGGCAAGACGCCGATGACCATGAGCAAGCCTTCATCGATGGTCGAGAACCTGAAGTGGACGATCACAGGCGACGGCAACAAAGGCACGATCACGTTGGCCTGGGAAAACCACAGCGCCTCCGTCTCTGTAACCGCTCACTGAC
>DASZYN010000691.1:0-8398 GCA_035545435.1 Acidobacteriaceae bacterium
GGCGATACGATTCCTGTATCGAAGACGCTCGCGCCCAGTCGCGTGACCTCGCGATCCTCATGCACGATGCGCAAACGATGCTGCACCACGCGGCCGATCTTCAGCCTGCAGGAGTTCGATCCGATGTCGATGGCTGCGAAGGTATGCATGATGGGGCGATTAGCAGCGAACTTCAGCGCCTTAGGGATTCATTCAGCACAATACACGAGTTCGCGCTCACGAAGCCGCGCGATGCAGCGTTCCTGCCGGCCGCTTTCTGGCCGGACTCGCCGCTCGCGTCACCGGACGCCGCGAAACCGCCAGCCACTCGCCCATGAGCCGCCCGCGCAACTTCGTAGCCGTGTTCATCGCCGCCACGAAATGCTGCTCGCGCTCCCCTTCAATCAGCGCGGTCAGATCCGTCGCGCGTTCGCCGAGAGCCGCGTGAGCCTCCTCGGCGAGCACGAGCCAATCGTGCCAGTCGCCGATCTCGTCCTGCAGCTTCTTCAGCGTCTCGCCCACCTGTTTGGCCTGCGCATCGCCCTGAGCCGCGAGTTCGGCCACATAGCGTGCCTTCTTGGCGCCTTTTCGAAAATCATGCAGATTCGTGGCGTCGAGCACCTGCATCTCTGAGGCGAGGCGCGCAAAGGCGTCCAGCGCGACCACGCCCGGCGACTTCTTTCTCGCACGCCGCGCTCGCTGTGCATGGAGCGCAGCCTCCAGTTCGCCAAGGCGTTTGTCGAACCTGGTTATCAGATCATTGGTTTGCGCCTTCAGCCCGCCGGCCTGTTCGTCGCGCCGATGCTTCAGCCAGGCATCCAGATCATCGGCCTGCTGCTCCAGAGCGGTCGTCCGTAGTCCTGCCTCCGCCGTCTCCAGAAGGTTCGGGGTATTGTTCCCCGCAGGCTCCCTGAACGCTTTTTGGTCTTTGTTGTCGCGCGGCTCGACCGCCCGCCTCACCAGCTTCTCCAGCAGCCTGCGATGCACATCCAGATCTCGCACCGGAGCCGCGGCACGGCGAATCTTCTTCAGCGTCTTCATCGTTGCTGTGGCCGCGGCCCGCATGGGCTCGCCGGCCTCGCCCGCCGGGCTCTGCCGAACCAGGTCTTCGAGCGTGGCCTGCAGGCGCCGCGTTCCGGTGCGCGTGTCATGGACCGGTTCCACCCCCGGGTCTTCTGCACACTTTGCGAGATTTTCGCGCAGCTTCGCCGCCAGCCGCCGCACATTCTCAAGGTCGTGATTCATGGCCGCGCCCGTATCCCCAGGCCCTCACTGATATTCTGAACTCTCTGCCAGGCTTCGACCAAATGACTTATCCTCCACTGTCAAAATCCCAGTCGGCAGCTCCGTCGGCGGAGCCTCCGCTCTACGCCACGCCTTCGCGCGCCTGGACTCTGCTGGTTCTTGTCTTTATTGCTGTCTATTTCGCAGCCCTCTTCACCCCGGCGCTCCTGGACGACGCCGACGCCACCCACGCGCAGGCGGCGCAGCACATCGCCACCAGCGGCGACTGGGTCACGCTCTACGTCAACGGTATCCGCTATCTGGAAAAACCGCCGCTGCCCTACTGGATCGTCGCGGTGGACTATCACCTCTTCGGCTTCAACGTGTTTGCCACCCATCTTCCCATGGCACTGGCCGTCCTGGGCTGCGCCTGGATCGCCTGGACGTGGGGCCGACGCGCATGGGGCGATCGCGCCGCCTTCTACGCCGCGCTCGCGATGCTCACGTGCGTGGGGGTCTTTCTCTTCACCCGCACGCTGATTCCGGAATCACTGCTCACGTTTTTCCTGTTGCTGTCGCTGTACAGCTTTCTCACCGGAGTCGAAGACCGCAAGCCCTGGCGTCTCTACGTCGCCTATGGGTCGCTCGCCCTGGCGCTGCTCGCCAAAGGGCTGATCGCACCTGTCTTTTTTGTCGCGGCGGTCGTGCCTTATCTCATCATCACCGGCGACTGGAAGAAATGGCGGCAGTTCCATCTGCTGACGGGATTGCTTCTGTTTCTTGCTATTGGCGCGCCGTGGCACATTCTCGCCGGACTGGCCAATCCCGATCACGGCAACCCAATCGGCAATGTGCCAACGCCCGGTCACGTTCACGGTTTCTTTTACTTCTACTTCATCAACGAGCACTTCCTCCGATTCCTTGGGCTCCGCTTCCCGCACGACTACAACCGCCAGCCGTTCTACGTCTACTGGCTCGGCCAGTTGATCTGGCTGTTTCCGTGGAGTCTCTTCCTGCCCGTTGTCATTCGCCGCGCCTGGCGCAATCGCCACCTCGTGTATTCCGATCTGCGTTACGACGCCACGAATACGATTCAGTTTCTCGATCCAAAACTGACCGCGTACGAATCCTCCGCTTTGGCCGCGCATCTCCGCTTCCGCGCCCGCACCAGCCTGCTGCTGGCGCTCTATGCGGGCTTCATCCTGATCTTCTTCGCCCTTTCCACCAATCAGGAGTACTACACCTGGCCGATGTATCCCGCCGTGCTCATGCTCATCGCCGGCGGCCTCTCGGTCATCGAAGAGTCGCAGAGCAAAGTGCGCAAAGGCTCCTCCGGGTGGCTGACCGGCGTACACATCTTCTTCCTCGCGGCGGGGCTGATCGCCGCGGCTCTGCTGGCCTGGGGACTGTGGCAGTCGCGCCACCTTCCCTACATCGCCGACATCGGCACGCTGATGGCGCATCGCGGCGTCGGCGGCTACACGCTGTCGATGTCCCACTTCTTCGACCTGACCGGGCCGTCGTTCGCGGCATTGCGCCTGCCCGCCGCTCTCGCAGCGATCGCTTTCTTTGTTGGCCCTCTGGCCGCCTGGTATCTCCGCCGAAAAGGTCACGCATTTGAGGCCACCTCAAGCGTGGCCTTCACCATCGCCGTCATCCTCATCGCGGCTCACATTGCGTTGGTGCGCTTCCAGCCCATGCTCTCCAGCCAGGCGATTGCTCACACCATCAATCGCATCACGGCGGCTCCGGCCGATGCCGACGCTCAACTGATGCTCTACGGCGACCAGGCCGACGGCTCGTCAATCCTCTTTTACACGCAGCGTCATGCCCTGCTCGTGCACGGAGCCACCAACTACTTCGCTCCCGATCCGGAGACGCACGGCGAAGTCTTCGGCTCCTCCATGATCTGGGGTTCGGATTATCCCGACGCGCCGCACATCTTCCTCAGCGACCAGGACCTGCTGCGGATGTGGGGAAGCGGCCAACGCAAGCTGCTTTACGTTCCGGGCGACTTCCGCAACCATGTCGAGGCCCTGCTGGGTTCGAAGCTACACCAGATCCAGGAAGTCTCAGACAAGACGCTTTTCACCGACCGCCCACTCTGAGATGGCGTGCGGTAATCCGCGCTCAGCGTTCGGCAAGGCGCCAGCCTGATCATGTTCCGGGCATCTGGTGGTCTCGTGCGAGTTACGGCCGAACGCGGAAAGCGGAACGCCGAACGCCGAACGCCACTAAGGCAGCTTCTGCACCGGCGTGGCTTCCGGAATCGTCAACTGGAACTGCTCATCGTTCAGAGGCTGATTCAGGATCACTTTTTGGAACGTGATCAGGATCTGCTGCTCCTGCAGTGGCCACTTGATGGTGATGGTTCCGGGATAATGCTCAGTCCCAAAAGTCTGCTGCGGACCGTAGATGGCCTGCGTCTGCACCTGCCCGTCCGGTCCGTAAATATCTTCCTGGATCGGACGCAGATCGATGCGGCTGAAATGAACCACACGTTTGGCCTGCAGCACATTGCCGCCGCCTTCCCGATTCAGCACGGTCAGCAGATACTCCGGCTGGAACTCCAGCTTTTTCGTGTTCGGATTCATGACCGTCGGGCTGTCGGTCGTCACCAGCAGCAGATCGTCCGGCCCGATTTTCCGGATCAGCAGCGAATCGGAAAAAATGAATGGCCGCAGATTCTCCAGAGCATTCTTCGAGGGCTGGGTGATCTTGTTCGTTCCCTCGATCACCTTATTCTTCGGCGGGATCCATAACTTGAAATCCTTGCCGTCGCTCGCCATGTCGAAGGCACGCGTATGGACCACGGGCAGAAATCCGATGACCCGCAGCGCCTCCGGCTTCCGCATCAGGATGTACCCGCTGAACGAGGTGTAGGTGGTTTCCTTGCCTTTCAGCGTGCCGCCCTCGGTCGCGGTGAAGGTCACCGTGGCGCTCATGGTGCTGATCGCGTCGTAGGTCTTGTTGATCGAATCCACGAGTTGTGCCGGCGGCGCGGACTGCACGTTGGCCGGCATCCTGGCCTGCGGAACCCTGCGCGTGTGCCAGAGGCAGCCATTCAGCAGGGGCAGCGCGAGCATCAGCGCCACCGCCAGCCGGCCTCGCATCGGGCGCGTCGCCATCATTGCGACGAACCCGCATTGCGGACTGCGCGACGGTAGGCTTCCACATCCTTCGCGTGTTGCTCCAGGGTCGTGGAAAAGCGCGACTGGCCCGAAGGATCCGCTCCCGCGGCCACAAAGTAGAGATAGTCGGTCTGCGCCGGGTGAAGGGCTGCCTGCAGCGACTTCAGGCCTGGATTGCAGATGGGTCCGGGCGGCAGACCTGCATGGAGATAGGTGTTGTACGGCGAGTTGGCCTGCAGGTCCGACGCGTAAATCGTTCCCCGGTACCGCCCATCCAGCAGCGCCGCGTAGATCACCGAGGGGTCGGTCATCAGGGGAATGTTCTTGTCGAGGCGGTTCTCGAAAACGCTGGCCACCAGCGGCCGCTCGGAATCGATCGGCGTTTCCCTTTCCACCAGGGAAGCGAGGGTAACGATCGGGTGGTAGTCACTGGTAAGCCCGATTCCCTGCGTTGCCTGACGAAAACGCTTCACCATCACCGCGATCATCTCCTGCGGTTCGGTATGGCGCGCGAAGCGATACGTGTCCGGGAACAGATACCCCTCCACGCTGGCGGCATTCCCATCCAGATCGTGAACCAGCGCAACGTCCTGCTTCGCGGCAGTCAGAAAAGCTTCCTTCGATCCCAGCCCGTCCGCTTCGATCCTGGCCCCGATGTCGAAGATGTTCGAGCCCTCCGGGATCGTCAGCGCAATCGTATAGACGTCGCCTCGATGGATGCGGTCCAGCACTTCTTTCATGGGTACCGGGTGATCGAAACGATATTCCCCTGCCTTCAGCGTGCCGCCCTTCCATTCGCGCAGCGCCAGAAAGACGTAGCGGCTTCGGATGATTCCATCGTCTTTCAGCTGGCTCGCGATGCGGCTGGTCGGCGTCCCGGGCAGAATCTCCACAAAGGTTTCAGTTTGCGGACCAGCGGGCATCAGCAGCGTCCAGGCAACAACGCCCGCGCCCACCAAAGCCAGGAAGAAAAGAAGAAGAAAGAAGCGTCGCACCCTGGAGAAAACCTGTTCCTGGAATAACTTCCTTTTGATTCCCTAACCCATTCTAAGATGCGGCTTTCGCTTCGTGCTCACGGTACTATCGGTGGTGTGCAACCCCGCCTGCTCGGCCTCGATTTCGGCATGCGCCGCATCGGCGTTGCCGTCTCGGACGAACTCGGCTTAACGGCACAGCCCGTCCTCACGCTGGTCCGCAAAAATGCGAAGCAGGACCTGAAATCCCTGGGCCGGCTGATCCGCAAATTTGGCTGTCAGGCGGTCGTGCTCGGCCATCCCCTCCACATGTCGGGCGACGTCAGTCCGCTGGCGCTGAAAACCCAGGCGTTCGCAGACACCCTGCGCGAGGCTTTCTCCCTCCCCGTTCACCTGTGGGATGAGCGCCTCAGCTCGGCCGAAGCGCACCGTCACCTGGAGGCCGCCGGACGCCCCGCGGCAGACCATCGTGCGGTCGTGGATCAGGTGGCTGCCGTGTTGATTTTGCAGAGTTTCCTCGATGCGCACCGCTCCGGGGCGGCATCGTATAATGAGGGTTGAGGCGGAACCCCAGCCTCCGGACTCATACTCCTTTTCCAGGGTCTTGATCCCTTATCGCGGCGGGAAGGAAAGCTGGTTGCCTTCACCGCACAGCGATGGCTGTTGCCTGAGGGCGACCGGGACCCCAGGGGAATCCAAATTCATGACCGAACAGATCAAAAAGAAGCTTCTGGAAGAAATCAAAGAGCTTGAACACGAGCTGACGCACGAACTACCTGCCGAAATCAAAAAGGCGGTGGCTATGGGCGACCTGAGCGAAAACGCCGAATACCACATGGCCAAGCAGCGCCAGGACTTCGTGAACGCGCGCCTGGGGCAACTGAAGAAGCGGATGGCCGAGCTGGCTCTGGTCAACCTCGCCAACATTCCGCGCGATCGTGCCGCCTTTGGTTCCACGGTTCTGGTTTACGACACCTCGAAAGATGAGAAAATCGAATACAAGCTGGTCACCAGCGAAGAATCGGACGTGAGCAAGGGCCTCATCTCCACCACCTCTCCCATCGGCAAGGCGCTCGTGGGCAAACAGGTGGGCGATATGACGACCGTGGTCACGCCCAATGGCAAGCGGGAACTTGAGGTCCTGAAGCTGGCCACGATCCATGACGGTGCGGAAGCCGCCTCGTAGCCTGACCCTGAACGCTTCGAACGGAAGCAGAAGCCGGGACGCAGTGGAAGAAAACAAACCCATCACCTGGACTCGCGCTTTCGGCGCCGGATGCGGCGTCATTCTGCAGGCGATCGTCAACGGGCTCGCCCTCACCCGCATTTCACCCAACGTTCTCACCTTCCTCGGCCTGGTCATCAATACCGCCGCCGCCATCCTCTTTGGCTTCGGCAACCAGCACAACTACGTCCGCATGTTCCTGTATGCCGCCCTCGTCATCATCGGCGCCGGCATCTTCGACATGGTCGACGGCCGCGTCGCTCGCCAGACCCAGCAGGTCACCGTCTTCGGCGCTTTCTTCGACTCGGTTATCGACCGCTACTCCGACGTCGTCCTCTTCTTCGGACTGCTGGTCTTCTACGCACGCGGCAATCGCCTCTTCTATGTCTTTCTCGCCGCGTTCGTGATGGTCACCTCGCTGATGGTCAGCTACACGCGCGCGCGTGCCGAAGCGCTGATCGGCAAGTGCAAGGTCGGGTTCATGGAGCGGCCCGAGCGCGTCGTGCTCATCATCATCGGCGCCCTGTTCGAGCGCTGGGACGCGATGGCCCCCGTCCTCTGGATCCTCGCCGTCATCTCCACCATCACGGTCGTCCACCGCATTCTCTACACCTACCAGAAGACCCGGCACCTGGCTCCTGTCACCGAGGTTCACCATATCGTGCAACCGTCCGTTCCGGTTGCGTCGGTGCAGCCGATCACGATGCGTGAGGCGGATGCCCGCCCGGAACTACGCGCGTCGAACGCGCCGCGCGCCTAGCTCAACATTCCTGAAAAATTTCATCGAATTTTGACCGCGCGTTCTTCATGCGCAGGTCTCGCGCCCTCCTCATCAGTGTTTAGAATCGCTCCTCCGGAGGAGCTTCTCACTGTGAAGATTGTTCGCGTTCTGGCTGTCACCGCACTTCTGACGACCGGCCTGCTCGCCGTTCCGCACGCCTCAGCTCAAACCTTTCCCGTTCTCGCCATCGGTTCCCTCAACCAGTCTCGCGCCGGCGCATTCCAGGACCTCTCCGGCCTCACCTCTCCGCTCGAAAACGGAGTCCGCGGCAACGAACTGGGCGGCCTCGGTTCGGCGCTCACCTGGGCTTCCGGCGACACCTTTCTCGCCCTGCCCGATCGTGGGCCCAACGCAGTCCCCTACGACTCCAACATCGATGACACGGTGACGTACATCAACCGCTTCCAGACCATCCAGATGCGTTTGGACCCGAACAAGCCGGGAAGCGGTCTGCCCTTCACGCTTACACCCCACCTGAAAGAAACCACGCTGCTCTGGAGTCTCACCCCGCTGTTCTACGGAGCCGGCGACGGGCAGGTGGGCTCCGGCGCTCCGTCCCAGAACCGTTTCTTCGTCCACTACTTCACCGGCCGCTCCGATGGGTTCGATCCCAATCATGACTCCGGCGACGCCTACGACGCCCGCTTCGACACGGAAGGCATTCGCGTTTCGAACGACGGACGCAGCGTCTTCATCTCCGATGAATACGGTCCCTACATCTACCAGTTCGATCGCGCGACGGGTCTGCGCCTGCGCTCCTTCCGCCTGCCCGATTCGTTCTACGTCGACAATCTCAGCCCGATGGGTGCCACCGAAATCTCCGGCAACACCAGTGGCCGCACAGCGAATAAGGGCATGGAAGGCATCGCCATCACGCCCGACGGGCGTACCCTGGTCGGCATCATGCAGAATGCGCTGATCCAGGATGCCAGCGAGGGTGGCGCCGCCAAAAACCTGCTCCGCATCGCCGTCATCGACATCGCATCGGGCCGTATGACACACGAGTACGGATACCTGCTTACATCGGGCAGCGGCGTCAGCGAAATTCTGGCGCTCAACAATCACGAATTCCTGGTCGACGAGC
>DASZYN010000692.1:0-1671 GCA_035545435.1 Acidobacteriaceae bacterium
GTTCTTCTCGAACTCGGGATCGTCGGAGTCATTGCCCGCTTTGATCGCCATGGCGGCGGCGACTACCGGGTCCTCGGTCAAGCGCTGTCCGGGTTCAGTGGGATTTCTTTCCGAACCGCTGGTGAGAAGTGCCACCGCGCCGAGATCGTCGGTCACAAACCCGTCGAATCCCCATTGCCCGCGCAGAATGTCGGTGAGCAGGTAGCGATTCACGGCATCGGGCGTTCCGTTGATGGCGTTGTAGCTGGACATCACTGACTGCGCATGGCCTTCCTCGATAGCGGCTCGCCATTGCGGCAGCCAGTACTCCATCAGATTGCGCTCATCGACATCGGCGGAAAGGTGCTGCCGCCCGGTCTCGACGTTATAGACCGCAAAATGTTTGACGGTCGCAGCGAGCTTCAGATGCGACGGATCGTCTCCCTGAAGACCACGCACGTAAGCCACGGCCATGCGCCCGGTAAGATAGGGATCTTCGCTGAAGACCTCCTGGATGCGTCCCCAGCGCGGATTGCGGACGAGGTTGATGACGGGCGAGCGGTAGACCAATCCCATCGGGCCGCGCGGACCTTCCGCGTGCGCGTTGTAGAGGGCGCGAGCTTCATCGCTCATGGCCGCGGCGACGCTGTGAACCAGATCCGGATCCCACGTGGCGCCCATCGCAATGGGCGCGGGGAAAAGTGTGGTGGGCTCTTTCGACCAGACGCCGTGCAGGGTTTGATTCCAGCCTCCCCACATCGGTATGCCGAGGCGCGGAAGGCCGTGGTTCGTGTGGTTCAGCTGTTGGGCTTTTTCTTCCAGCGTCAGGCGATGGATGAGATCGGTGATGCGCTCCTCGATGGGAAGGCGGGGGTTTCTGAAGGGAGCAGCAGACGTATCTTGTCCATGCGCCAGCGCGACGAGAGCTGCAAAAACAAGAACAGCTACCAGATTTCGCATCGGGATGCTCTTTTCTTAGGCCAAAGGTTCGATTCGGATTTCCGCACTCGCTCGATCGGAGGGCGGAACGAATGATCAGAGATTCACTTCACCGGTTTATGTGCACCGGCGCGCACCGTTTCCGCGACCGCGGACATATCCTTTTCTCCGAGACCCTCCTCCTGGGCTTTGCGGAAAAGCTCTTCCGCCGGAGCAGAGGTGGACAATGGAACGCCTTCGCGTGCGGCTGCCTCGCGCGCATAGCGAAGGTCTTTCGCCATGAGCCGGAGCAGGAAATTCACCTCGTAGGTGCGGCGCGTCATGCGATCGGCCATGGCGGTGAGAATGCCGCTGCCCGGAGCGCCCTTTTTCAGGAACTCGAAGGCCGATTCGCGTTTCAGGCCGCTGCGCTCGATCCAGGCCAGAGCTTCGGCGAACGAGGTGACCTGCACGCCGCAGAGAAAATTGTTGATGAGTTTCAACTGCGTTCCACTCCCCACCTGTCCGAGGTGCACAACCTCTTTGCTCATGACGCGCAGGACCGGCTCGACGGCGGCAAGATCGGCATCATCGGCGCCGACGATGAAGGTCAGCTGTCCGGCTTCGGCCTGGGGCCGGCTGCCCGTGACCGGCGCTTCGACCATGCGCAAGCCACGATCGCGAGCCGCACCATGCAGCTCCGCGATCCATGCCGGGCTCAAGGTGCTGCACTCGACGAGAACTCTGTCTGGCTGCATGGCGGCGAGCGCTCCG
>DASZYN010000693.1:0-15820 GCA_035545435.1 Acidobacteriaceae bacterium
CGTTTGCCCCGGCGCATGGTGTCGAGTAAACTGAAGCAGCGCACGCCGCAGCGCCTCGTCGGGGAGTGGCTCAGCCTGGTAGAGCACCTGGTTCGGGACCAGGGGGTCGGAGGTTCAAATCCTCTCTCCCCGACCATTTAAATCAACAATATAGGCTTGAGCCTGAGGGTCGGAACTCGTCGCCCTCTGTGTGAGCGCGTTCCTCCGCGACCGCCAATACGGCCAAAGCCCCGGCTCGTTGGCGAAACACGACCAGATCTCCCGCGCCCCGATCCGGCCCTTCCACAAGGTGTGGGTTAGATGACAACCTGACGCAGATTCGTGTGAGCTTTGCCCGTTGTGCTTCATTTCCAGGTCAGGCGCTTCCTCGCTGGCAATCCTAAAACTGCACGCTGTCAAGCATCCTCTGGAAGGCTGGACGCAGGCGCTCGAAATCCTGAGCGGGAGCAACAAAGACCATGTAGATGACCGTGTTGTTCTCCCATGGAATGGTCACCAGATGGTCCTTCTCTTTCTGGGGCTGTCCATGTGCGTCTAAAAATGGCGAGGTCGATTGCAGGATCACGGACCGCCCGCTCGCCCCGGCGACCTTATATACGGCGGCTTTCCCAACGGGCTGCAGGTCACTCCCCCCGCTCTGCAGGCCGCGCACGATCTGGGCGGTTGCGTCGTCAATGCTGATCGATTTAAGGGTTACGGCATTCACCACGACACCGTAGCCAATACCGGCACCCACAACGCCATCCTGGGGTGCAATTGTGACGGATTGCCCCTGCTGCTGTGGCGCGATCACATTCCAGTTTTGAGGGCGCACCATTCTCACGAGGCCGAGATCCGAGAGCACGTAATTGCGGCTTGGTGCCACCTTGTTCCATAAAACAGGACCTGACGCCGAAACGGGGTTCACCGTTGTGGCGCCGGGACTCGATTGAGCTGTTTCGGAAGCCGACTCACCCGGCGGCGGATTGATGATCGCGCCATTGCTCTTGTTTAAGGCTGTCCACCGCCCCGCCTTTGCGCCCTCCGCGATCTCATCTGCAGAATATGCTTTGACACTTAGAGCCTTCTGACGAGCCGTCTCGAAGCCGGCGTTATCGGTCCGGTATTGTTCCGGTGGCCATCCCTGAATCTGCTTTTGAATGGCCGCCTCTCGATTGCCAGGATTCGGATGATCGCTCAGAAACTGCGGGCCTGCACCGCCTTGTGCCTCGAGCTTCCTGAAAAAGTTGGCCAGAGCTTGTGGGTTATATCCGGCCCGTTGAAGAATGATCGCCCCCACCGAATCGGCCTGAGCTTCATCGGTCCGCGAGTACCTGAGCATCACCATACCCGCGCCGATCTGAAGACCGGTTTGTCCGAGGGAAGCCAGACTGCCTCCTTTTTCCCCAAGAATGGCTCCGGCTAAGCCTGCTATACCCTGTGTCAGCTGGGCCTTTTGCATCTGCTTCGCTGAGTGCTGCATGTACACATGCGACATTTCATGCGCCATGACGCCGGCCAGTTCAGCCTCATTGGAAGCGGCAGTTATTGTTCCTATGTTGACGAACATCTGTCCCCCTGGAAGCGCAAAGGCATTGATCTCCTTTTGTGCCACCACGTGGAACTGAAAGGGCCACGAATTCGCCGGAGGAATGACCGCAACCAGCCGCTGTCCAATTTCGCGAACGTATGCCGTTTCCGGGCTGTTGTCGGGCAGCACCGGCATTTGCTTATAGACTTCTCCGGCGGCTTGTAATCCGAGTTGCTGCTGCTGTTGACGGCTCACCATCGTGCTTCCCGGATCAGGGAGCTGCGGAAGGCCGGTCTGTGCCGGACACGGACGTATCAGCGCAGGAGAAAACACCAGCCCGATGAATGCTGCGAGCCTCACGGCGGGGCTATGGACTGAATATCTCATTTGAGTTTGCCTCGATCGAATGCAAGGCTTCATTGCTGCCCTCGTGTTCCCGGGTCTTCACTTCCGCCACGCGAGTGCGCTCACAATGACAGCGCTTCTCGCCAGGAGCCCATGGCTTGTTTCCGTTGTCCGGGATAACCGGCCCATTCAGCATGCCAGGGAGCGACGCCCAAAATGAGTTTGCACGCGTGGGATTCACCATGGAGCATACACAAATATTGGACTTCGATCACATGGAAAAGCCTGCGGCATCGCTCCCTTCTCCGAGCTCCGGCCAGGGCTACACTGACTGCATCGCCTGCATGGAATCAGGTCTCAGGGGTCGGTTTTGACTTGCAATGCGTCTGATCTTGCTTCGTCACCTCCGCGATGAACGCGCGTCAGGACTGCATTGCAGGTCTGTCTTGTTGCAGGAGCATCGATGTTCAAACTGGCCAGCTCGTGGAAATGGGCTTCCATCTGGGGGACATTGTGCTGCTCTATGCTGTCTGCGCAGAGCATCGCCGATATGACCACACCGACGCCTCTTCCGCCAGGATCGACCCTGATTATCGGATTCCTCGGGGGATACGAGCGCTGGAACGATGAACACAGAAGCGTTCGCCGGCTGGTGCTCAGGCTCAGGCAGCAGCCGGGTGTGTACGCTGAATCGATTGCAAATCATAACCGCGAGATCGCGCTGACGTTGATTCGCCGAGCGCTCGACACAAACCATGACGGCACACTCGAACCGCGCGAGAGAGCGGCGGCGCAGATCGTTTTGTTTGGACAGAGCTGGGGCGGTGCGGCAGCCATCGCCACCGCACGTGAGCTCGAAAAGCTTGGTGTTCCCGTATTGCTGACCGCACAGATCGACAGTGTCGGCATGCACGACGCCGTGGTTCCTCGCAATGTTCGTGCAGCCGTTAATTTCTACCAGCACGATCCGTTTACGATCCGGGGACGGGGAGGAATCCGTGCGGCCGACCCGCACCGAACGAAGATCCTGGGCAATTTCAAGTCGAGTTACGCTGGGCGCCGAATGGATGAATCGAATGCATCGTGGCAGCGACGAGTCTTCGGGCGTAGCCACACAAAAATGGAACTGGACCCCGTAATCTGGGGCGAGGTGGAAAGCTGCATTCTGGATGCGATCGCAAGGAGGAAGCCATGATTCGTGCAGCGCTGCTGGGTCTTTTGCTTTCCGTGCCGCTGTGGGCGCAGAGCCGGGATTTCGATGTGACGCCGTCCGGCGGATGGCTGGATACCGGCATGGATGTGAATGCCGGCGACACACTGCATGTGACGGCAACCGGACAATTGCAATATACGAATGCTCGCCAGCCAAATGGTCCGGCGGGATTGCCCCGCGCTTTTACCGACGTTCTGCGTGCGCTGGCGGTGAACGATGCAGGCCGTGGCGCGCTGGTAGGGCGGATCGGATCGAGCGAAGCAGCGCGGCCCTTCCTTGTCGGTGAATTGTTGAATTACGCTGTGCCCGCTCCAGGGCGGCTTTTTCTGGCGGTCAACCAGTCAACGCTTGACCAGGCAACCGGGTCCTATCACGTCGTGGTGCAGCTTACCGCCGCCGCACGGACAGCGAAGAGCGAAGTGAAGGTGCCCGCTTTTCCGCAGAGCCTGATTGATTCGATTCCGCGCCGTGTCATCGATGCGGACGGCAATCCCGGTGACCGGGTAAATTTCGTCCTCATCGGTTCACTGGATCAGGTGCAGGCTGCGCTGAAGAAAGCGGGCTGGGTTACCGTCGACAAAACCAACAAAGACGCCGCATTGGGCGGACTGTTTGCAAGCCTGTCGAAGCAAGCCTACGTGACCATGCCAATGAGCGTGCTGGACCTGTACGGACGCCCCCAGGATTTTGGATATGCGCAGGCCGACCCGTTGCGGGTGGTGGCGTCGAGGCATCATTTTCGGCTGTGGAAGGTGCCGGCAACGCTGGAAGGGCAAACCGTCTGGGCCGGCGCCGGAATGCACGACATCGGCTTTGCTCGCGACACGCGCAACAACGGAATCACGCACAAGATCGACCCGAACAGCGACAACGAGCGCGACTACATCCGCGACAGCCTGATGCAAACCGGACTGGTGGTCAAGACGGATTACATCACGGCGGCCGATCCGGTGCTGACCGCCAAAACCGCGACGGGATCGGAGTTTACTTCGGACGGCCGCACGCTGCTGGTTTACCTCGCCGCCGCGACTGGAGATCTGTCCGCTACGTTTGCCGACACCTTCTGCTCAGTTCTCGAGCAGGAGAATCCGGATACGGGAAGCTGGGGTCCCTGCTCACAATACCTCGACTCGCCCGGCAGGAAAGATTTGAAGCTGGGACCGCTTTCAACGAAGTATCGCGTTCTGATCGTGCCGGGAATCATGAGTTCGTGCGTGGCCGACACTCCCGCATTCAAGGAGGGGCAGGATGCGCTGAAAAAGGTCGGCCTTGACGTGGCGTTACTGAATATTCCGAACGATTCAAGCGAGTCCAACGCAAAAGTGATTGCACAGTATCTGCGCGATCACAAGTCGAGCGACGGCACGAAGTACATCCTCGTTGGCTACAGCAAAGGCGGACCGGACATCCAGGTCGCGCTGGCCACGGAGCAGGGTGTGAGTGAGCAGGTGGCGGCATTTGTTACCGTTGCGGGCGCATCGGGGGGATCCCCGGTGGCCGATTTGCTGCCGCAGATCGCTGACAAATATATGAAGACGGTACCGATCAAGAGCTGTCAGGGCGATCTCTCGAGCGGGTACAAGAGCCTGCAACGGGAGACTCGCAGGGCCTTTCTGAACGCGTATCCCAACCCCGTTGTTCCGACTTATTCGATCATTGCGAAGTCGGACCAAAACACCACATCGAAGTCGCTGCTCCAGACCTGGCGCATATTGCAGAGCTTTGGGAACGCAGAGGACGGCCAGCTTCTGCGGGAGGATGCAATTGTGCCGGGCGCGAAGTTTCTCGGGGCGGCGCTTGCCGATCACTTCGCGATTGCGCTGCCGTTCGACAAATCGACCGATTCTGCCATTCGTTCTCAGATGGACAAGACGGCGTACCCCCGCGCCGCCCTGCTGGAATCACTGGTGCGGTTTGTGACCGCCGACCTCGAGACCAGGACCAGTCAACAGATTGCGCAGCAATGAACAGTGGCCCTGCAGTGACGACCGGCTATGCCTGCGGGCGCCTTCCGTCGCGCTGAGCTGCTGAGCTGTTTCTGAATGGCCGGAGCGATAAGATCCGGCCGTTCCACAGGGTGTGAGTTAGCGAACACCTTCAGCCCACTGTCCAGCTCCCTAACTCAATAATTGGGTCAAGCCTGTACGCCAACAGATGACGATCCTTGCGAGGAAGACCATCTCCTGCATGCCGAGGACGGATGACAGGAATGACGAACGAATCGTATCGTTGCGGGCAACTGGGCTTTACCCTGCCGCGCCTCGAATGGCAAGTGGAGAAGGCGTGAGCACGGTGGTGCCGTCCTGCTGGTCGAAGACTTGCGCCGTCTCGGCGATCTCGTCAGCGGACAGAAGGCCGTTTGTTAATGACTCCGACGAATGGACTCGCTCATCGCAATCGAGCGCTGCGAGAGGATAAGTCCTGGGAAAAGGGGCTTCAGGCCTGCGAGTTCTTCCCGATCGCTCGAATCCCGATTCTCTGTCGGTCTGAACCGGCAAACTCCCATAAGACACGAAAACCGCTCGATTGCATGAGCAGGAATTGTCTTTTCCCGCGGGCAATTGGTCGAGCCTGGTTCTGGTAGTATCAGGCACAGATACGGATCGAATCGCGCCGCTATGCATGTCACCCCAGCAGCTGTATAACGGGCGCTGTATTCCAGTTCTTTACTTCTCGCTCATCGATCTGTTCAATCGGCAATTCGGGACTCTGTCCTCGTGGAGAGGCGGGGCGGCAATCGCTTCACCGTATCAGGACCTCTGGAGGACAATCCGTTTCGAGGGCCCAAATGGGAGTTCCTATGGGCGGACAGATCCCCATTCGTATCGATTTATTTGGCAGTCTGCGCTTCACCTTCGGGACGGAAGTAATCGCGGGGGTCAGGACGAATCGGATGCGGTCGCTGCTGGCCTTTCTTGTCCTCAATCGGGATGCACCGCAGTCTCGCGAACACATCGCTTTCCTGCTGTGGCCGGAATCGGATCAGGCCCAGGCGCGAACGAATCTGCGACAACTGCTGCATAATCTGCGGCGGGCTCTGCCCGTCGAATGCTCTCTCCTCAGCAGTGACAACGCCTCCGTCCGCTGGCTTCCTGACCCCTCATGCACGGTCGACGTGTTCGAGTTCGAGGAGGCTATCCGCAGGGCAGAACGCGCGTCTCAGGATGAACCTCAAGCGCTGCGGAGAGCTCTCGAGCATGCGCTGGCGCTCTACCAGGATGACCTGTTGCCCGATCTGTTTGACGACTGGCTGCGACCGAAGCGGGAACAACTGCGCCTGCAGTTTGCCGATGCTCTCAGCCGCGTCGCTGAACTGCTGGAAGCAGCCGGTGAAACCACGGCGAGTATTCGGCACGTCGCGCGGCTGATCGCCCTCGATCCCCTGCGAGAGGCGTACTACCAGACTCTGATGCGGCTCCATCTTCGCAATCATGATCGGTCCAGCGCACTGCGTGTCTTTCACCAATGCAAGCGCAGCCTGCAGCGGGAACTCGGCGTGAGTCCGGCCAAAGCGACCCAGGACATTTTCATGGAAGCACTCAAGTCCGAAGACGCCCTCCGGAGCGCGGTGGCAGTCCCGCCTCCGATGGCGCCCACAAAGCCGCTGCCTCTGGTGGGGCGCCGTCAGGAGTGGGATCGGCTCTCAGAGTGCTGGCGTCGCGTCACTCAAGGTGAATCCCACGTCATCCTGATCACCGGCGAACCCGGTATTGGCAAGACGCGCCTCGCCGAAGAATTTCTTGTCCGATGTTCCCAACAGTCCGGTCAGACGACCGCAACTGCGCGTTGTTATCGGGTACAGGGCCAACTAGCCTACGGTCCGGTGACCGAATGGCTGCGAACGGAGCCACTGATACACGCACGTGAAAAACTGCCTCGCCCTCAGCTTTCCGAGCTGGCGCGACTGGTGCCCGAGATCCTGACAGAAACTCCCGGGCTGGCATCGCCGCAACCTCTCACAGACATGTGGCAGCGGCACCATCTGCACGACGCTTTGACCTCGACGTTTCGGCTGGCCCCAAAGCCGCTGTTGCTGTTGATTGACGATTTGCAATGGTGTGATCAGGATTCGTTTGAATGGCTCCTTTCCCTGTTCCGATCGGCGCCTTCGGATCGCTTGCTTGTAATCGGAACCGTGCGCGCAGGGGACGCCGGGCGAACTCACCCGCTGGCTGGCCTGAAGCAGGACCTGAGTCTGCGCGGACAATTGTCGGAAATTGCCATGGAGCCGCTCGACGCGGACGAGACAGCCGCGCTCGCGATGCAGACGGCGACGCGCGAAATCGAACCGGCTGTCCTCCACCGCCTCTATGAAGCAACCAAAGGCAATCCTCTGTTCGTCGTGGAGAGCATTCGAGCCTCTCTCGACGAACAGCTGTCCGAACGAGTGCCGCCTCGCATTCAGGCTGTTATCAGTGCGCGCCTTGCGCAGTTATCGGCACCCGCTTATGAATTGGCCGGACTTGCGGCGGCCATTGGCCGATCGTTCACGACAGAACTGCTGGCCAAAGCAACAGACTGGGACGAGGACAGCGTATCGGGCGCTCTGGAGGAGTTATGGAGATTTCGCATCATTGATGGCCACGACGGAGTCGCTTACGACTACACGCATGGAATACTCCGGGATGTGGCGTATGCGGAAGTCAATCCCATTCGCAGAAGATTGCTGCACCGGCGCATTGCCCGTGCGCTCACCGAGATCTATTCGCCCGATTTTGAACCGCTGAGCGGGTGGCTGGCGGGACACTTTGAGGCGGCAGGGATGGCGGAGGAGGCAATCCGCTTCTACAAGGAGGCGGCTTCGGTGGCCAAACTGAGATTCGCCGACGCGGAAGCTGCGAGCCTGATCCGTCGCGCCCTGGCGCTTTGCCTTGGCTATCCGGAGTCGGCGCGGCGAGACAGAGAGGAACTCGAACTTCTCGTCACGCTGGGCGCTTCCCTGGTGAAAACGGACGGCTACACCATGCCCGAGGTGGGTGAGACGTACGAGCGAGGGCTTACCCTGTCAAGACGGTGCGACGACCGCACTCATGTTTTCCCTTTGCTGAGCGGATCGTGGGCTTTCCATATCGTGCGGGGGCAGGTGGAGGACTCAAGGAGAGTGGCGCAGGATTTTGTCGATGGGGCGCGCCGCCACGGCGCTTCCGGACAGGAAGGAGCAAGTCACTTTCTGCTGGGGACAAGCCTGTTCCATCTGGGGAAAATACAAGATTCATGGAAGGAGATGGAACTGGCCGGTTCCTCGTCCGACGGAACTCCCCATCCGGCTTTGGCCCTGTTTGCCGGACCGGACATCGGCGTTTTTCGCTGCGCTTATCTGTCCCATCTGCATTGTCTTTTTGGCCGTAGCGAAGAGGCTGTCGCAAAGAGTCACGAATGCATTGCAGTTGCACGCCAGCTCTCGCACCCTTTTACGCTGGCGATTGCACTGGACTACGCGGCAATGTTCGACGCCTTGTGCGGAGAAGCCACTACGGCCCAGGATCATGCAGGCGAAGCTTCGGCGATCTGCCGGAAATTTGGATTCATCTACTACCTGGCAGTTGCGGATATTCTTGGCGGCTGGGCCAGGGCCATGCTCGGAAATGCCGCATCGGGGACAGCCCAAATGCGCCTGGGTTTCGACGCTCTGAAGTCAGTCGGCGCAGAGCTTCGCCTGCCTTTCTACCATGGGCTCCTGGCGGAGGCCTGCGAACGGGCAGGCAAAATGGGGGACGCGCTCGCCCATGTCGCTACCGGCATGGCTTTCCTCAACAAGAACTCCGAGGCCTGGGCGGCGCCGGAACTGTACCGAATTCAAGGAGATCTGTTCCTGCGGAGCGGCAATCCGGCGCAGTCCGGAGTAAGCTATCGCCGCGCAGTCGATCTCAGCCGACAGATGGGCGCTCGGCACTTCGAGAGGCGGGCATCCGCCCGGCTGCGCACTGTTTCCGCATCGGCAGGCGAGCAGGAAATCTGCGTCGAACGGTAGTTCCTGCCCCCGCAGAACGCTTTCCGAACGGTCCTTCCCGCAAAGTGATACTTGAGCCGCTGACATTCCATGGCCCAGAGGAGCTTATGAATCAGGAAGCCATCACATCCTTCAGAACCCAGCTTCGCGGTGAATTGATTGAGCCCACCGATGCGCATTACGACGAATCGCGCAAGGTGTACAACGCCATGATCGACCGCAGGCCTCGACTCATTGCCGTCTGTGCCGACACCGCCGATGTGATCGCTGCCATTCACTTCGCGCGTCAGCATGGTCTTCAGGTGTCCATCCGGGGTGGCGGCCATAACGCCGGGGGGCTGGGAGTCTGCGATGACGGTCTGGTCATCGATCTCGCGCGAATCCGCTATGTCCACGTCGATCCGGCAGCGCGAATCGTGCGCGTTGGCGGCGGCGCCACGTGGGCCGATGTTGACCACGCCACGCACGCCTTTGGGCTCGCAGTGCCTTGTGGAATCGTCTCATCGACCGGAGTCGGTGGGCTCACGCTGGGCGGCGGCATCGGATATCTGACAAGGCAGTACGGGCTGACCATTGACAATCTCCTGGCCGCCGACGTCGTTCTGGCGGACGGAAGATTTGTCACCGCGAGCGCGGACGAGAACAGCGACCTGTTCTGGGCGATCCGCGGCGGCGGGGGGAACTTCGGCGTGGTCACCTCGTTCTTGTTTCAGGCGCATCCGGTTTCGATCGTGTGCGCAGGCCCCATGTTGTGGGAACTGGACCAGGCCGCCGACATCATGAAGTGGTATCGCGAGTTTATCGTCCAGGCACCCGAGCAAATCAACGGCTTCTTCGCGTTTCTTACCGTACCTCCGGGGCCACCATTCCCAACCCACCTGCATTTGCGGAAAATGTGCGCGATTGTATGGTGCTTCAACGGAGAACTCGATCAAGCCAACCAGATCCTTGAACCGCTGCGCAGCTTCCGCCCGCCGGCCTTCGAATTCTTCGCGCCGATGCCATTTCCCATGCTGCAGGGATTGTTCGACGCACTTCTGCCAACGGGTCTGCAGTGGTACTGGAAAGGGGACTTCGTCGACGAGCTGAGCGACGAGGCGATTGCTCTGCATATCGAACATGGGTCCCAATTGCCCACCATGCAATCGACGATGCACATGTACCCCATCAATGGAGCGGCGCACCGTTTTCAGCAAAACGACACGCCATTCAGTTATCGCAGGAGCACCTGGAGCACCGTCATCGTCGGTGTCGATCCGGAGCCGGCGAATAAGGATCGCATCACCAACTGGGCCCGCAGCTATTGGGAAGCGCTCCATCCCTATAGCGCAGGCGGTGCGTATGTCAACTTCATGATGGATGGCGAGGGACAGGATCGCATTCGCGCGACCTATCAGGACAATTTCGCGAGGCTGGTTCAGGTGAAGACGAAATACGATCCCGAGAACTTCTTTCACTTCAACCAGAACATCCGGCCACAGGTGCCCACCGAGGACACTGCATTGGCGCCGTGATGAAGCTAAACAGGATTTCGGATCATCGGTACCAGCTCTTATCGTCCGAAGATCCGCCCGCCGGCTCAGCCCTCTGGGCGGTTGAAGATGCAGTGCTGGTCCGGAATCAGGAAGGAGATAAACAACCATGGAATACGGAGAGTGTGCTTTTGTCTCACTTTCGCACCTGCTCAGGATGGCGGTGCTTTCACAACGTGCTGTCGATGATGCGACCAAAGCTTATGAACTGGGCGACCCCCGATTCTGTCTCCAGCTGCAGGATACGGAGCACAGCCTGCGGGATCTTCAAAGCCTGGTCGCGGAGCGCGGACGAACTCTACAGGCCGCCGGGAGCCTCCTCGACGATCACTCGGTCCCGGCGTCCTGCACACTGCGGATTTATAGTGCCCTGCAGATCACGTTCGCGGCGGCCAGGGAGATCGCACACAACGCGTCGGTCATTCAGGAGAACCGAGAGTGTGCGGAGTGTGCGCCTCCCCGCTGGCGGGAAGCGGCAAGATTCGCCAACAGCCTGGTCACGCTGAATGCCGTGGCCCTGATCAACAAACAACGCAGCGCCGCAGCTCTGGTTCTTCGCAGCTGGCATCATCCAGGATGGCCGTGCAGGCATGCCCTTCCTGCAGGGGAACCGGCCATGCGGCAAATCGACGCCAACGCCGAGCCTGAAGAGTGCGTGGCTCTGTGTCTGACAGAGATTGCCGATCAGGCCTTCGAGATCGCTCGTTCCATTGTGCGCTGGCTTGCGTCGGAAGGCTGCCCCGACACGACCGGTGAATCTGCCATCTCTCTGCGACAGGTGAGCGCGGAACGATGGATGCCATGTACAGCAATGCCATCCCTCATCACTTCGAATGGCAACATGGGCGCTCTGGGCTTTGCCCAGGGCCGCTTCGTGGGCGAATCGGGTACAACATAAACCGTTTGGAGAAAGAGATGTCCGACAACGGAACGAACCTGTGCACCCGGTCGGGCTTCTGTTTCATCTGTGCCAGAAAACGTCGCGGAGCCGCCTGACGCTCAGCTGCCAGATTCGAACAGCTGCATGTCGCCTTGTGTGCGGGGCAGATCGTCGAAGTGCGCGATCCGGAATTCCGACCAGTAGCCCACCCAGCGCGGATCGGAGGAGAGCGCTGCTCCCAGCTGGCGAATCATTTCTTTGCGCACGCCGGCCAGGTCTGGATTACCGATGAGGTTGGTGGCGTCTTCGCTGTCGAGATCGAACAACTCGTCCACCATGGACGTGCAGTTATAGGAGTAAAGATAACGGTGGCCGTCGGCGGCTTTGTGCTGGATGCCGCAGTCGAAGTTCACGCCGACATGCCAGCCTCCGAAAAAGAGCAGCGTGCGTTTCTCTTCGCCCTGGCCGCCCGCGATCGCCGGCAGCAGCGACATGCCGTCGAATTTAGCCTCGGGCCGGATGCCGGCAGCATCGAGCAACGTCTGAGAAAGATCGAGCAGGGAAGCCGGGCTTTCGACGACAGCATGCTCTCGGGGCGTGCTCGCGGGCAACTTGAAGACCATGGGTACGCGAACGATGTCCGGGTAAAGATAGACGCCCTTATCGACAATCGCGCGCCGCCCGTTCATCTCGCCATGGTCGGAGATAAACGCGATAAGGGTTTGATCGTAGAGGTCCAGCTCTTTGAGCTTCGCGATCACCATGCCGATGACATGATCGACCAACTCCATTTGGAGAGCGTAGGCAACGCGGTAGTCGATCAGGGCTTGCGGATCGTAGATACCCCAGTAGCGCCGGTAAATATCGGTAATCTCCGGCTCATCGGCGGCGCGCTGGAAGTTGCGGGCTTGAACGTCCTTGTAGGTCTGGGGCAGACCGATGGCTTGCCGTAGCTCTTGCTCCCGTTGCTCGAATCCGGCGGGAATGGAGAACGGCTGATGCGGATCGAAGATGTCGAGCTGGAGATAGAGAGGATGGCGGTCCAGCACGCCGCGCGTCTTGAGACCTTCGACGGTTTCAATCGCCTTGCGGCCGAGGTAATAACTGTACTGCGCCTCCATCGGGAAGGGTCGGCCATCCTGTTGAACGACCCACCCGCCGGCGGAGTTCCCGGATGTTTTACGATCCTGGAGACGAAAGACAATTTCTCGCGAGTACTTTTGCGGCTTGACGCCAAGGCTGCGTTGGTACGTGAGAAAATCGTCATCGTCGAACACGGGCGGCGACCAGCGATCCCAGGGCTGATCGTTGTTGCCAAAGGCATCGAGGAACTTTTTCGATCCCACATGGCACTTACCGACCTGGCGCGCGACATAGCCGGCGGCGCGAAGATATTCGGGGAAGATAACATCATCGGGGCGCAGCTCCGATTCGAGCCCCTCAGGAGCGCGCTCGCTGTTGCCCTGGATATAGCTGTAACGTCCGGTGAGATAGGAGGCTCGCGAAGGCGAGCAAAGCGGCACGGTGCAGAAGGCGTTCGAAAAGAAGGTTCCGTCCTGCATCAGAGAGCGAATGGCGGGTAACTGGACGTGGCGGGAGAAGGGACGGTTGGGATGATAGAGATCCGGACCGACCATATCGGCGCTGATGAGAAGAATGTGCGGAGGCCGCGCGCCGGTTTTCTCCTCGAAGGGCCCGGCGCCGGTTCGAGTCTGCGTGAAGCGAAGGCGCGGCGCGGACTGAGGAGCCGTGGAGCCGTCCTCGGGGAGCGTTCCTCCGAAGAGCGCACCAGCAGTCAGGCCGACGAAGGATCTGCGATTCACCGAAAAGGCCCCCCGATTCTCAAAGGAAACAATACATGGGCGATGGGAAGACTTTCGTTATTTCGGCTTCAGCGGCTCACCTGCGGACCACTTCTTCCACATCGCCGGGTCCGCCAGCATCGGAATGTACACCCCACCCACCACGGAGCGTGCCTGAAATCCGGATTTTGCGCCGGTCACCGTATCGAACCAGTCGCTCAGAGGAACCCGCGTCGGAGTCTCGGTCATGAATTTGTAGAGGGGATCGATGAGCGCATCGAACTGCTGGCGATTCGACGAGAGCGTCGCGGTCCAGACGCTCCAGTCGAGTTTGGTGTAGGTGTGGCGATTGTCGAGCGGCAGGCCAAACGCATTTTGATGGGCGAGGTAGAAGCGCAATTCGCCTTGCGCGAGCGAATCCGGAAATAGGTGCAGGCCCAGAATACGGTCCCACACCAGGTTGTATTTCTGGCTCCAGGTCCCCGGCTGGTCGAACGCCAGGCGCGTGTGGTCGCCGTCGGCGGCCATCTTCATCCATTGCGTGGCCATCTGCTGTGCGCTCTGGCGGAAGCGTGCGGCTTCGTCGTTCTTGTGGAGCAGATCGGCGATCTGCGCGTAGGCGCCCAGGGCAACAATCGCCTTGATCGACAGATTTGCATTGTGGGCGAGATGACCGGTGAAATCATCCGTGCTGAGCTGGTTCTCCGGATCCATGCCGAACTTCAGCAGGAAAGCCGCCCACTTCGAGAGCTGCGGCCAATAGTGTGCGGCGAAGTCCGCGTTGCCTTCCGCTTTAGCCAGCGCGTCGAACAGGATGAGCATATTGCCGCTCTCTTCGACCGGCATCTGATCTTCTTCGGTCCTCTCGCCGCCGCCGTACACCTGGCCGTTGGCCAGCGGGTACGTGCCGATGTCATGCGGTGCGAACGGCCACGGCCAGCGCGGCAGGCTCGCGTAGTCCATCACTGGCCGCAGCTCCGCCTCCAGCAGCTTCGGGTTGAGCAAGAGAAAGAACGGCGCCGCCGGATATGTTACGTCCACCGTATCCGTACAGCCGTTGCTGGAATTCTCTTTCGAGAAGACCAGGGGCTGCCCGTCGATATCCACGACCAGCTTGTGCGCGGCCAGCGTCTGCCGATAGGCAAGAATAGCGAGCTGCGCAAAATTCGCTCCGCCCACCGCCGTCAGGTCTGAGGTAATTGCCCGATCGAAGGCCTCCGACCGCGTGCTGAGTGTGTCCTGGTCGTGCTCGGCAACTTCGAGCATCTGCGCAAACGTCTGCCCGTTGCGCCGCCAGTAGTCCGGAAGCTGCCGGTGCAGGTATTCGATGGCCTCGCGATCGTCGTAGGCCAGCATCGCGCGCCGTGTGACGGACGCAGAGCCCACCGCTCCCAAATCGAATGAGACGGTCATCATCGGCAAATCCAGACGCGCCGCCCGAGGCATGTCGAGGTCGTCGTTTTTGGCCGCCGAAGTGCTCGTCGCATCGCGCGTAAATTCCCGGGCACCGAGAATGGCCGTCGACATTCCAGGCTGGGCGGGCACAGCGAGATCGGCCCAGCCCCAGTCGATGCGAAGATTGTCGCCGGCTTTCTGCAGCATGGGTTGCTGGTTATCGCCCATCTGCATCACGATCATGTCGCCCACATGGGCGGTGTTCCAGACCACAGTCTCCTGCGGATTGTCGACAGCGAGCTGCGCGCTCGCGCTCACCCAAAGCCTCACCGCGTGGGATTGTCCATCGGTCGATCGCACCGACCATGTCAGATACGTCAGGGGACGCGACAGCACGTCGAGGTCCCGGGGCAAGGCCGGCGTCAGGAACGTCGCCGTCAGATGAATCCCGTCTCCTTCGAATTCGTAAATGGTGCGCGTCGGCCAGATCGTCCGCGATTGTTGCGGCAGGGCCGGAACATCGCCCTCCGCACCCATGAAGCGGAAGGGATGTCCATCGATCTGCACGATACCGTCCAGTTGCTGCGGCGTGCCGGTCCAGTGCCGTGTGGGTTCGGTATTGAGCGTGTCATCGAAGGACCAAACGCTGAAGTATGGATCGTGCACCACGAGCGGTGTGGCGGGCGTGCGCGCGGTGACCGGCTCCTGCGCGACCGCAGGCAACGCGGAACCTGTCAGCGTCAGGACAAGGAGGGTTTGCAGGAATTTCTTCCTCTGTCGCGGCGTGCAGTCCCGTCGTGCTCCCCAACTATCGTTGCGGCCTCGTTCTCCATTTTGCATACGGTTTTATCCCTCACTCCATTGAGCTGACTGACCCGATCTCGCACAAGCATTGCAAAAGAGTTTAGGGTACACGCTTCCTGGGAACAGGTCACTTCACGTCGTTCCTGCAAAAAGCAAAACGGCCGGATCGGGAAGATCCGGCCGTTGAGTATCGAGCATAAATTCAGGTCAATGTGCGGTGATGGTGTAGGTAGCCGTGCTGGTGGCTCCAACCGTGTTGGTGTAGGTGAGGGTGAAGACGTTCGTCCCGGAACTGAGCGGGACCCCCGTCACAACTCGAGTCGTGCCGGTAAAACCACCGGGGCCGGTCCAGCTATAGGTGCCGCCGGTCAGAACCTGCTCGCCCAGAT
>DASZYN010000694.1:0-3435 GCA_035545435.1 Acidobacteriaceae bacterium
CGATCCGACATTCGAATACCTGGATCGGCACTGACCGTCTCATTACCCCAGAAATTCAGGCCGAGAATCACGGGCGGCCGCTTCGACGCTGCGTTGGGGATGTAAAGCAGCAGATCCATCCTCGGCCCGTCTTCACGTCCGCGAAACAGAATCGCGATCTGCTCGCGCGTCGCTTTTCCGCCCAGCGCATGACGGTCGACGTCGTACACATGGAACCGCATCTCCGCCGGACGCCCCGGCATGCGCCCATACATCTGCTCGCTGAAAAGCTGGAGAAGTTCCTGCCTTCGCTTCGGCCATTGCGCTGGCGTCGCCACCCGCGTCCCATTGGCAAACACCAGGGGATCCGGCAGGTTTGTCGGCATTACAGGCTGTCGATTCTGATCGGGATTCGTCTGCGCCACTGCCATGGCCGCCCAAATCATTACGCCTGCGGTTACGATCCGTGCTTTCATGGCCATCTCTCCTTCAGTGGATGAAAGACCAGAATGCCTTCTGGTTCAAATTCGCGTAAAGGCGACACCGGCAAGCAGTGGCAGGATTCGCTAGCTTTTGAACTCCCGCGCAGGAGTCTGCGCCACCTCATGCGGTTCCGATAAGCATATGCTGCGTCCCCGCGACAGAAACAGGCTCAGCACCACGGCCGCGAAAGCCACACCCGCAAGATAGACAATGAACCGAGCCTCATAGAAGCCACCACGGTCGTAGAGGTGTCCGATCCACAGTGGGCCCGTCGCCCCGCCGATGGCGTAAGCGGTCCAGGTGAGCCCATAGAGCACCGAGAAGTGGCGACGGCCGAAATACCGCGCCAGCAGGTACGGCATGACGTCCGCTTCGCTCCCCAAGCCGACACCGAGAACGGCCGCACCGAGCAACGCCATCGGTCCAGTACCGGCGAAGGCCAGGATCAGCGTTCCCGTGCCGGCGAGTGCCAGTACCAGTGTTTGGATCCGTTCCGGAGAAACGCGATCAATGGCGAGACCAATCAGGAGGCGGCCGACAATGCCTGCTCCTCCCCGAACCGAGAGAGCCACCGCGGCGCTGCCTGCCAAAACGCCATGCTGCGTCAGGATGGCCGCCAGGTTGGTGACGAGGCCGTTCTCGCTAAACGCGGAAAGGATCGTGATGACGGCGAGGATCCAGAAGGCTGCCGTCCGCAGGGCAGCAGCCACCGTCATGCCCGAGGCCTGCCGATCCGTCCGCACCAGCGGCTTTTCCGGCCGGTTGCGCACCAGCATTGCGGTCAGGGGAAAGCCGAGCAGTGCAATGCCGCCCAGCAGGAGCCACGCATCGCGCCACCCATGATGCTGAATGGTCCACTGGGTCAGGGGTGGAATCAGGATCGAGCCGACGCCGCTGCCGGTGAGCAAGAGCGCAAGCGCGAAACCCCGATGCTTCGAGAACCAGGTCAGCACCGTGCGGGTGTAGGCGAACTGGGCGGTTCCGTTGGCCGCGAGGCCGAGCACAAAGAACGTGAGATAGAAATGCCCGATGTGGGAATTGAGCCTGCTCAGCGAAGCCAGGGCGAGTGCGAAGGCCACAATGGCCGGCAAAATGATGCGCCGCGGGGGAAAGCGATCGAGCAGGAGGCCGATGAGCGGCGAGACCAGCGCAACCGTCATCGCTGCCAGCGCAAAAGCGCCCCCCATGGCTTCGCGCTTCCACCCGAAGGCCGCATGCAGCGGATCGAGAAAGAGACTGAACGTGTAGGGGACAATGGGAGCGAAGCTCACCATCACGCCGGTGAAGGCGGCAGCAAGAACCCCCCACCCGGCATAGTGCGGCGATCCTTCGCCGACGCGTTCTGGAGAAGTCGGATTCATCCCTGCCGGCGCCCACCCCGGCATGTGCGTTCAGCGCGACGGCTTTGTGTAGCCATGTTCGGCGAGGTGCTTTCCCATCTCCGCATACATCGGCTCGTCCCGGGGCTGCCAGGTACCGAGTCCATCCACATAGCGGTTGTACATGCAGAAGGCCGCGGCGATGAGGACCGTGTCATGGATCTCGACATCCGTAGCGCCATGCGCCTTTGCTTCGGCGATGTCGGCAGCGGAGACGCGCTTGCCGTCCTGCTGCACCTTGCCGGCAATCTTCAGCAGCGCTTTGAGTTTCGGCGTGACCGGAGCACTCTCCACGTCGGTCTTCACCTGCTCTACGATTTCAGAGTCCCCGAGATGGCAGGCGGCTGCGGCTCCGTGGCTGGCCTGACAGAAGTAGCAGTCATTCTGCGACGACACACAGGCGGCAATGAGTTCCCGCTCGCCGGGCGGCAGGCTGTTCGGCTCGTGGAGCAGGATGTGCGCCAGCTCGCGCATGGGTTTTGCGGTCTCCGGACGAAATGCGAAGCCCGCACTGATGCCGGGCAGTCCTTCGGGCAGAGCGATGTGCGGCATCCTGTTCTCCTCAGCGGACGGCTTGCGCCGGCATGTAGTCCTTGCTTCCCTCCACGTATCCCTTGCGCGCCACCACCTTGCCCCGCTCGCGATACATGGCCTCATCGTGCGGTTGCGTCGTGCCCAGCCCGTCGACGTACCGGTTGTACATGCAGAAGGCGGCGGCGATCAGGACTGTGTCGTGAATCTCCACATCTGTCGCGCCCAGGGTGCGCGCGTGCTCGACGTCGGCAGGCGTCACATTCTTCCCTCCCCGCTGGACCTTGCCGGCAATCACCAGCAGCGCTTTGAGCTTGTCGGAGATGTCCGCGTGCTGAAAATCGGCCTTTACCCGCTTCACCAGATCCTCATCGCCGCCCAGATGCGCCGCCGCGATCGCGCCGTGGATGCTTTGGCAGAAGTGGCAGTCATTCAGATACGACACATAGGTGGCGATCAGCTCCCGCTCCCCCGGACTCAGCGTGTGGGGACCAAAGAGCAGAATCTCGACAAGCTCGTTGAGAGGCTTCGCGGTTTCGGGACGAAAGGCCATCGCACCGCGAATGCCGGGCAGTCCTTCGGGTAGGGCGATGTGGGGCATCGATTGTCCTTTCCATCCGGGGATCGAATCGTACTTTCGCCAGGATCGCTGCGCGCGGCTGGCGTTCAACAGCCAACCAAAAATCTCGCCGCCTGGCGGAAAAGGAACGGTAGCAGCCTCACGTAACGGAATGCACCAACGAGAAGACGGGGATCCGTCTCCATCGGAAGTTGGAGTCAGGTCGAGCCGTCGCTTCCCGCTTACCCGTTCTCCACCTTGTTCTTGATATCCGCGTAAGCCGCTTCGATCAGCTTCGTGAGCGCTGCCGAGTCCACCGCCGCTCCCGGCCGCAGCTTGACATGCCGCATGAACCTGCCCGTGCCTTCGAGCAGCCGCGCCGGATCCCGCAGCCCTGCGCCCTGAAAGAATCCCACGTTGACGTGCGCTCTGAACACGTTCACGTAGCCGAAAGGCACATCTCCGAAACACGCCGTAGGGCAGCCATCATGCAGAAGTTCCCGG
>DASZYN010000695.1:0-3386 GCA_035545435.1 Acidobacteriaceae bacterium
GCGGCCTGTCCGCGGTGTGCTTCGCCTTCATGACCGTGCTGATGAGCGGCATCAACATGTACTCCATGGCCCTGGTCATGAAGGTGGTGCTCGGCTGGGATCTGAACTTCTCCATCTGGGTCTCCTCCATCACCGTCGCGGTCTATGTGGCGCTGGGCGGCTTGCGCTCCGCGATTTTCAACGAGATTCTGCAGTTCCTGCTCATCTGGCTCGGCGCGCTGCTCATCCCCATCCTGGGCCTGGTTGAAGCCGGTGGCTGGGAGCCCCTGAAGCACCAGATTGCCGCGCGCATGGGCAGCATGCAGTACACCCATCTGTGGAGCACCACCGCCCACTTCCGCGACAACCCCATGGGCATCCACTGGACGGGTCTGGTGTTTGGGCTGGGCATTGCCATCAGCTGCGGCTACTGGACCACAGATTTCCTGGTTGTGCAGAGAGTCCTGTCGGCGCACAACCTGCGCTCGGCCCGCATGGCCCCGATCATCGGTGCCGGATTCAAGATGATGGTGCCATTCATCGTCATCCTGCCTGGGTTGCTGGCGCTGTCCGTACTGCCCTTCAAGCTGGTCCCGCAGGACATCGCGGTCGCGACCGGCCAGCACAGCTACAACGAGGTGCTGCCGCTGATGCTGGTGCGCTACTGCGGTCCGGGATTGCTGGGCCTCGGCGTGACCGCGCTGATTGCCGGCTTCATGTCCGGCATGGCCGGCAACGTGAGCGCTTTCGCGACCGTCTGGACCTACGACATCTACAAGGCCTTCATGAACAAGAAGGCCACCGACAGCCATTACGTATCGATGGGGCGCTGGTGCACCTTCATCGGCGTGCTGGTATCCGTTGGCACGGCATATCTGGTGCAGCACGCGGCCAGCATTATGGATTACGTGCAGGCCCTGTTCAGCTTCTTCATCGCCCCATTGCTCGGCACGGTCTTGCTGGGCATGCTGTGGAAGCGAGCGACAAAGGCTGCCGGGTTCTGGGGACTGTTGGCCGGAACCTGCACCGCGATCGGGCTGTTCCTCTGGGTCCACTTCAATCCCGCGGCGCTGCGCTACGTCGCGCTGTCGGCCGATGCCAAGGTGATGGCCGAGGATATGTACCGGGCGCTCTGGTCCTGCCTGGTGTGCGTGATCGTGACCGTGATCGTAAGCCTGATGACCCAGCCGAAGACGGACGCCGAACTGGAAGGCCTGGTCTACGGCGCGTCGAAGATTCCCGAGGAACACGACGAGCACTGGTATCAGCGGCCGCTGGTGTGGGCTAGCGTAGTGGCGGTTGGGTTCATCGTTTTAAACATCATTTTCTGGTAGGGAGCTGATGATGAAGGGACATATTCAGATCTGGTTCTTCTCTGGGATCCTGCTGCTCATCTACGGGGTCCTCATCACGGCGACCGGTTTGTGGGAGCTCAGTCACCCCCTGGCCAACCCGCCCGTGCTGAACGGTCTGCACGCGCCCATCTGGTGGGGCGCGCTCATGGTAGTCGCTGGACTTTTCTATACGTTGAAATTCCGTCCGCGCTGAAGCGGGCGGCCGTATTGCGTTAACGATCTTTGAGGAATGCATTCATGAAAAAGCAATTGACGTTCGGAGTCATTGTTGGCAACCGTGGGTTTTTCCCGGATCATCTGGCCAAAGAGGGCCGCGAAGAAATCCTGAAAGTGCTGGACAAGGCCGGCATCAGAGCCATCACCCTCGCACCGGAGCAGTCGAAGTTCGGTTCGGTGGAAACGCATGACGACGCGATTAAATGCGGCGACCTGTTCCGCGCGCATCGCGACGAAATTGACGGCATTATCGTGACCCTGCCCAACTTCGGCGACGAGCGCGGCATTGCCGATTCGATTCGCTACTCGAAGCTGGACGTTCCGGTGCTGGTCCAGGCCACCCCCGATCGCCGCGACGACATGAAAATCAGCGACCGCCGCGACAGCTTCTGCGGCAAAATGTCGGCCTGCAACAACCTCATGCAGTACGGGATCAAGTACTCGATCACCGCGAAGCACACCGTGTCCCCCAGCTCAGCGGAGTTCGCAAAGGACCTGGACTGGTTCACGAAGGTCTGCCGCGTGACGAACGGACTGAGAAAGCTGCGCATCGGCGCCATTGGCGCGCGGCCGCAGGCCTTCAATACCGTGCGCTACAGCGAGAAGCTACTGGAGCGGTACGGAATCTCCGTGGTGACGCTGGATCTGTCGGACATCTTCGGCGCGATCGGCCGCATGAAGGACGACGAGCCTGAAGTCAGGACGAAGCTGGCCGCAATTCAGGCCTATGTCCCCACGAATGGCATCCCGGCGGCGGCGCTCATGAAGATGACGAAGCTCGGCGTCGCCATCGAGCGCTTCATGAAGGACGCGCACTGCACCGTCAGTGCCGTCCAGTGCTGGACCTCGCTCGAAGAGAACTTCGGCGTCGTCCCCTGCACGGTCATGAGCATGATGAGCGAAAGCCTGCTGCCCGCCGCGTGCGAAACCGACGTCATGGGCACCGTCAGCATGCACGCCCTCGCCCTCGCCAGCCAGACCCCGAGCGCTCTGCTCGACTGGAACAACAACTACGGTGACGACGAGAACAAGTGCGTCTGCTTCCACTGCTCGAATTTGCCGAAGCACTTCTTCGCGGATGTCGTCATGGACTTCCAGGCCATCATCGCCGGCACCGTCGGCAAGGAAAACACCTATGGAACCTGCGTAGGCCGTGTGAAAGCCGGACCGATGAGCTACGTACGCTTCTCCACCGACGACTACAAGGGCAAGATTCGCGGCTACATCGGCGAGGGCGAATTCACGAACGATCCGCTGGAGACCTTTGGCGGCGCGGGCGTGGCGAAGATTCCAAACCTGCAGAAACTGTTGCACGAGATTTGCGAGCAGGGCTTCGAGCATCACGTGGCCGCAAACTTCTCGAATGTGGCGGCGCCGGTCTACGAGGCGGCCATCCGGTACCTCGGCTGGGAGATGCACTGGCACGACAGAAACAGCTAGGGACCAGGGAATAGTGAAGCGGCCGGACGAGAGTCCGGCCGCTTTCTTGCTTCTCGAGAACGAGCCTCGCATGCCGCAGCTTCTGAGATAATCTTCGTTTCTGGGCAAGGGTGAAGAGTCAATACGAGTGTGGTGTTTCTGAAGTTCCTTTACCTTGTCATCCCGACCGGACCCTGAGCGTAGCGAAGGGGAAGCGGAGGGACCTGCTTCTCTTCCGCAGAAAGAAATTTCGGAAACACCACACTCGGTCCTCAGCAAGCTCTGAGCGTTGTCGATCTGATTTCGATCGCTGTCATCGACATGCACCGGAAACGCCCAATTGCTTCGCGCTGGAAGGACGAACGAGATGCGGAAAGGGTTCACACGAGAACCGCAAAGAGACGACCCCGCGACGCG
>DASZYN010000696.1:0-2245 GCA_035545435.1 Acidobacteriaceae bacterium
GTGCCCAAGGGCTTCACGCAGAACTCACCCTGGCAGTTTTCGCCCCGCGTCGGAGTGACCTGGAACCCCGATGGTTCCGGCAAGACGGTCTTCCGCCTTGGCGGTGCGCTTATTTATGACGAGCCTAATTTCTTTACGGCTCAGCGGAACCAGCAGAATCCGCCCTTCGCAACCGCAGCCTCGACTGTCCCGACAACAACGCCACTCAACTTTGCCGATCCGTGGTCCAGCGGCAGCTCCCCAGGTAATCCCTTCCCTCAACCTCAGATTCCCCCGAAGAATGTGCCCTTTCCGGCGACCGCTCAGTACATCTTCATGCCGCATCAGTTCAAGCCGCCCTACGTAATGCAGTGGACGGCGAGCGTGCAGCGCGAATTGGGCCACTCCTGGATGGCGCAGCTGGACTACATCGGCAATGAGACCGCGCACATGACATGGGGATTCCCCCTCAATCCCGCGGTCTATACCAGCGGCTCGCCGACGGCGAACTACAGCAAGCGGTTCCGTATGGTTCTGGCGAATCCCACCGAAGGCGGCAAGTTCACTGGTGGCGGAGGAGGAACGGTCCTGGTTGCCGACTCAGCAACGGCCAGCTACAACGGCATGATCGCCACCATCCAGCACCGCACAGCAAATTACACGGTCCTCGCCAACTACACGTGGTCCCACTGCATCGACGTGGAGGACGCGCAGGGTGATTTCGCCGCAACCACAGTGGAGGATCCCTACAAACCGCGCCTCGACCGTGCCAACTGCGGCTTCGATTACCGCGGCATGTTCAATGCGAACGCGGTGGTGATCAGCCGCTTCACCAGCCTGCATGGCGTCGCAGGTGCGATCGTCAACAACTGGGAACTGGGGCCACTGATGAGAGTCACGGATGGCGACCCCTTCACTGTCACTGAAGGAGATGTGAACGGCGACGACGTCACCAACGATCGCCCCAACGTTACCGGGAAACTCTACTCGGATAACGAAATCGCCAACAACAAGCAGTACCTCAACACCATCTCATTCCATTTGTCGGCAGACGGCACCTACGGCAGCATGGGACGAAACGCTCTGCGCGGGCCGGGGTACTTCAACCTGGATGCGGAGATCAGTCGCTTTTTCCCGATCACCGAGAGAACGAAGCTGGATTTCCGGATTGAAGCATTCAATATGCTGAACCATCCAAACTTCAACATGCCCTCGCAGCGTGCCATTACATCGAGCACTTTCGGCCAGATCACAAGTGCCCATGATCCTCGCATCTTCCAGGGCGCTGTGAAGTTCATCTTCTAGACCAATCTTGAAGCAGCCTCCCAGGCCGCCATTGACTCAATGGCGGCCTCTTTGTTTGTTAGAACCAGCATTATGGGCTGACTGAGCGGCGCAGGATCAGACCGCGGCCGCATTCGACGATGCTCATAAACCCTTGCGGTGGACGAAGAAGTAAATGGCGATGCTAAAGCCGAGAACAATAATGATGGGCCGGAGAACGCGGTCGGAGATGCGCCGGGCATTGCGGGCGCCGGCGTACCCGCCGATGGCGCAGGCGATCATGAGGAGCCAGCAGTAACGCCACTCCACTGCCCCACCAATGATGAATGTGACCGAAGCGACGGCGTTCGCCACGGTAGTGATGACGACCTTGAGTGCGTTGATTTCGGCGATCCGCTCGACACCGCACAGCGCAAGAGCGGTCATCGTGAGCAGGCCGGCGCCGGCTCCGAAATAGCCGATGTAGTAGGTGATGACGAGCAGCAGCGCCAGGAGGGGGACAACTGCGACGCGATGTAACTGTCCGGGATGCTCGGCCTGCTCAGCGGCGCGGCGTCGGATCATACGCGAGATGGGTCCGCTCAGGGCAAAGGTGGTGGCTCCGAGAAAGAACAGATACGGAACCAGACGCAGGAAGGAATTCTGCGTGCCCTTGAGGAGCGTCAGCGCTCCCAGCAGACCACCGGTGAACGCGACAAGGACCACCGGGAGGACGAGGCGGTGGTTCTTGCGGAGATCCTCACGGTAGCCGGCAATCGACGTGAACTGGCCCGGCCATAGAGAAACCGTGTTGGTGGCGTTGGCCTGGATGGGGAGCAGTCCGGCTTTGATGAGTGAGGGAAAGAGAAGGAAGCCGCCTCCGCCAGCGACGGAGTTGACCAGCCCGCCGAGGCCGGCCGCGAAAGAGAGCAGGATGTAGTGAAGGGGCGTAGGCTGCACTGGCTAAATTGTATCGAGAGGCTGCAGGCGGTAGGCAGTAGCA
>DASZYN010000697.1:0-2735 GCA_035545435.1 Acidobacteriaceae bacterium
TCCCCGGCTGTTCGTTCAGTTCCAGCAGCACCGATTCCAGTTCGACCAGCAGTTCCCTGGCCTCCTCGCGGAATCCATGCCGAAACTGATCCACGTTGTTGGGGGCCGTCACGCTCGCACCTCAGCGGAAGCCCCGGCTTCACCGCTCAGCGGGAAGCGCTCCAAACCCGCCTCACGCGCCGTCGCACAGAGCGCCTCGGGCACCGCGCCCCGCAGAGCCAGAGAAACGCCCGCCCTCCGCGCTTCACGCTCAGCCGCCCACAGCAGCTGCACCGCCGTGACATCCATGCTGGTCGCCGTCTCCATTGCGATCGCCATCCCGCCTTTCGCCTGGAGCGCTTCCAGCAGAACCCGCTTCAGTTCCGCGGCCTGAGAGATGTCCACCTCTCCCTCCAGCCGGATCACCGGCGGCTCTGTTCCTCGATCGAATAACACCGGCACCGCTTCAACCTCCAGCCCGCTAGCGAACCAGCTTCTGCACCACGGCAATGAGCTGCTCGGCCTGGAACGGTTTCACAATCCATCCCGTCGCTCCCGCCTTGCGGCCCGCATCCTTCTTCTCCGGCTGGGATTCGGTCGTCAGCATCAGGATCGGCGTGAACGCGTACGCGGGCAGCTTGCGCATCCCCCCGATCATCTCGATCCCGTCCATCTCCGGCATGTTCAGATCCGTAATCACCAGGTCGAACTTCTCCGCGCGGGCTTTTTCGAGGCCCTGCCGCCCATCGGCAGCTTCGGTCACCCCGTATCCCGCGTTGCGCAGCGTGAAGCTCACCATCTGCCGCACGCTCGCCGAATCGTCTACTGTCAGAACCTGCTTCATGCGACCCTATATCCCCCTCATCGGAGAAAACCAGGGGTTTCTCCAGAATTGAAAGTCCTCAGTTTGCTGTTTTCCCGGAATGGATTCCGATTCCCAAAACGGTCCCGCGATGCCCCTCCGTCCCTCGCCGCAATCTTCAGAAAAGTTCCACGCTGTTGCCGGCCAGGGTCTCTTCCACCGGCGGCAACGGTCCTCCTTCGAGCGCGGCGCGCAGCACGGCTCGCTCCATCTCCGTCGTATAGTTCTCCGCGAAGCGCTGCTCCACCGCGCCGCGATCGAAACTCCCCTCGCCCCGGCCTTCTTCTTCCATCTGCCGCCGCACCGATTCGATCTCCTCCAGCGCCGCCTCCAGCCGCCGGAAGCCCGCCTCCAGCCGTTCCCCGGTCGCCCCGATCTCGGCAATCCGCGCCTGAACCTTGCGGACCGCATCCTCGACCTCAGCGCCCTTCCTCTCCGCGCAGCTGGCTGCTTCGCGCAGAACCTCAAGGCCCGTCATGGTCTCGCCGCGCGCCTCGCGCAGCCCCGCGTAGCTCGCCTCGGAAAACGACTCGACCGTCCCGTGGCTTGCCTCGACCAGCCCCCGGATCTGCCCCGTCGCCTCTTCCGACTGCGTCGTGATCCCGGCCCAGGTCGCCGAGATCCGCTTGATGCTGGTCGAAATCTCCAGAATCCCGTCCGCCTGCGTGCCCAGATGGCTCGCCTCGACGATGGAGTTGAACATCAGCAGCTGCAGCCGGTCGCGCACCGATTTCGAGCGCTCCAGATGCTCGGTCACCAGCTGCATCAGCCCCGCTATCCCGGCAAACGACGCCTGTACCTGCGCGTCGCTCGATTCGCACTCCTCCTCCAGCCGGTCGATGTGGGTCAGCTGCGCCGAGAGCGTTCCCTCCTGCCGCATCACCGCCCGCCCCAGGTCCAGAAGCTCCGCGGACGCGATGTGCCCGATCCCCTCCAGACAACTGCGAATCTGCGCCGTCCATCCATCGATCGTGCGCCGCACGTTGCGCAGCTGATAGTTCTGGATCGTCAGCCCCGCCCGCGCGGTCGCGCTGTCCTGCTCCGCGCCTTCGGCGATAATCCTCAGCGCGATTTCGACATGATCGATCTGCTGCCGGGTAATGTCATGGCTCTGAATGGCAGCCACCACGCCCGCGATCTGCGCGGCCACCTCTTCCACGCAGCTCCGGAAGCGTTGCGGCGTCTGCCGGAGCTCTCCCAGCGCCGCATCGACCTCGCCGACCGCGCTTTCGAGCCTCGTTCCAATCCGCGCAAACTGCTCCCGCATCCCCGGCAGCCCATTGGCCAGCGCCCGCCGCGTCTCCCCCGTTGCCTTGCGCCGGCCCTCGGTGTGCTCCATCAGTTCGCTGGTCGAGCGCGCGACCGCCTGCGAGAAGTCATCCAGCTCGTGCGCCAGATACTCAAATCCCGCACCCACCTCGCCCAGCCGCGCCACCTCGATGTTCGTCAGCACCCGCAGCATGCCGGTTTCCTTCACGATGGCCTTCTGCCCCCGCGTCAGCTGCGTGAGCCGCTCCAGCAGCTTCTCTTCGGCGATCACCGTGTCCAGAACCCCCGCGGTCGCCTCCAGCCGGCCCTGAATGAACTCCTGCGCCGCGCAGGCCAGCTTCTGCACCCCCGGCAGCACCGACGCCATGCGCTCGCTCTCGGCGCAGCTCACGATCACCCCCGCCGCTTCGAGGATCGCGTTCGCCTCCCGCGCCAGCGCCTGAAAATCGTGGCCCAGACCCTCCATCTCTTTTTCCGAATCGATCAGCAGCGTGCGCAGCTCCCCCGCAACCCGGCTCAGGACCGTGACCACCGCTTCTCCTTCCGCAGCCGGCATCATGCTGCGACCCACGCCCGGCCGTGCCCTTTTGCCAACACCCAGCGCACACTCCTTCCCCGCCGGCAA
>DASZYN010000698.1:0-7822 GCA_035545435.1 Acidobacteriaceae bacterium
CGGGTTGAAGCTTCCTCGGCCACCGGTCATGAGTCCGGACATGGGCCGGCCGGCGGGATTGCCCATCTCAGGATGCGTACGAATCACGGCGTTGGTGAAGCTTTCCCCCAGGGGGCCGCGCTGGATGGGATGGATTCCGGGTTCGATGGGATGAATCGTCTTCCCCTGGAACTCGACGTTGCGAGGCGTTCTGATTCCTTCCGGATGGCGGAAGGGCGCAGAGTTTTCCGGGCCACGATTGACGGTGATGAGCCGCGGCACGCGCGGATTGATGGGGCGCAGCCTCGGTCCGTTGATGGGGATACCACCGTTTGGACGAAGAGGCGGGACGTAGCCGGGAGGAACGCTCCACACGGTGGAATACGGGTACCAGCCGGAACCATAGAAGCCAGAGCCGCAGTTGCCGGGGACCCACATCCAGCCGAAGCCGTTCTGGAAATTCCAGGCGCCGCAGTGGTAGGGCCACCAGCCCCAGGGATAGCCGGAGATCCAGGTGTATCCGACACCCTGGTAGTAGCCCCATGCGCCGACGCCGAAGGGATCCCAGTTGGCGCTGACACCGGAGGGAGCCCAGGCCTGGCCATAGCCGGGCAGGTTGTACCAGTTGCCGTAGTAGTCGAGATCGTTCCACGCCGGGTTATCGGGGTTGCCGGAGCTGGCGCGGGCGATCGACTGATTGGTTTCGAGCTTCGCCAGGGACTCATCGCGGTCAGAGTTCCACTGATCCCAGGTGTCGGCGGCGACGCTTTGCGCGACTGTGAACTGGCCGGGCTGTTTGAGATCGGTCTGGAAGGTCTGGCTGGGATGGATGTCCATGGACATGCCCATGCCGTCATCAATATGAACGGCACCGTGCATGACGGCGACGGTGGAGGGCGATGCGTCGAGACTGACACGGAAGACGGCGCTCTTGACGGGTGTGGCGCTGTTGGGGCCGAAGTGAACACTGTATTCGCCGCCGCGGCCGTTTAGTTCGTAGTAGCTGAGGCCGCTGAGCGCGTCGATTTGGGTCACGGTGCTGCCGTCGGCATTGCGGCGGAGCTGGGTGAGGCGAATGGAACTGTCGGGGGTGACACGGGCGACGCTGCCATCCTCAAATTCAATTTCGAAGCGCCCGTTGTCCGCGGTGACGAGGCGCATGCCTTCGACGGCGGGCATATTGGGCTCGGCCTGGTCGAAAGCGACCTCCTCGCCCTCGAAGACCTGGACCTTGCCCTCGACATCGCTGATGCGGACGGCGCGAATCTGGGTCTGGCCGGGAGCCTGAGGCGGCGCGGCAGACTGGTCGGGTGGAGGCGGCGGCGGGGTCGTGTCCTGGGCGCGTGCGTTCAAACCTGCGGATGCGGCAAGCACGAGAGCGAAGGCAGTGGAGAAGACGATCAGGCGAGCCGGGGAGTGATGTGGACGGTTACGGCGAATGAACACAGAGCGGCGCCTCATAGTGGCACCTCCTTCGAGCGTCGACCCTTTTCACTGGTGAGGCGGGAGGTCAAACTGCACCGCCGGTCAAGCTGGCGCGCCGGAATCCCTGCCACCCTGGGCCTGAAGGGAAGACGCTGTGGCCCACAACCCATCTGCACTCTGATAACGAGCGAATGGGGTCTAAAGTTTCGACTTATTCTCGCACGGTAAGGGAAGCCTGGGGAATGGGAATTCGGTGGTACGCAAGAATTCCGGGGGGTCGATCCCAATCTGGAAATGCCGCGATTAGTCGCGTTTGGGCGGGTTTTCACTCCGGGCAAGGAGCGCCTGAGCGCGCTTGCGGGCCCGGTCCATGACCTGGTCGTTATCGGCGATGGCGTGGAGCTGCTCGGCGATATTGCTCAGGTCTGAGGCGCGATGGTCCTTCAGGGCATCCTGGAGGCTGGCGAGTTCGGCATCGAGGCTGAGGCGGTCGTGGCGGACTTCGAGCGCGAGACGGCGGCCTTCTTCGAGGGTATAAGCAACGGCGCCCAGGTCATCGGCGAGGCGCTGGAGGGCGGGATCCTCCGCCCAGACGAATGTGCAGGAACCACTGCCGTCAGGACCGGAGTAGGAGAGGGTTTTCTTGCCGGTGAAGGCCAGGGAGGTCTTCGCAGTGGTGCATCGGGTGGCGAAGAAGTTATGGGCGCGGGCGTAACGAAAGAGATCGGCGCGGAGTGTGTCGTCGAGGAGGATAGGGCGATCGAGCGGGGTGGGGAAGACGCCGTCGGTGGGATCGGAGACGGGTCCGGGCTTCGATTCGAAGCGGCCAGCGCCGGTTTCGTCGATGGAGATGGTGAACTGCGAGGGCTGGAGCTGGGGATGCTCGAAGGAGAAGACGATGTGAGCGGAGCCGAGGGTGGGAGGCGTTTGAGCCGAGGTTAGAGCCGCGGCGGCGAGGAGAGCCAGAACGGGAAGAGATGAGACGGAGAGGAACCGCATGGCTAGAGAGCGTGCGCCTCCTGGCGGGAGAGGGTCTGGGCGTGGTGGATGTGGCAGATGGCGATGGCGAGCGCATCGGCTGCGTCGGCGGGCTCAGGTGCTGCGGGCAGAGAGAGCAGGCGGGCGACCATGAACTGGACTTGCTGTTTAGCAGCGAGGCCGTAGCCGGTGACGGTGGACTTGATGGTCAGCGGGGCATATTCGGCAACGGGAAGGCCGGCGGTGGCGGCGGCCAGCAGCGCGACGCCGCGAACGTGGCCGAGTTTGATGGCCGATTTCGCATTGACGGAGTAGAAGACCTCTTCGACGGCGACCATGTCGGGGCTGTAGCGCTCGAAGAGAGAGGTGAGCTCGGCGTAGATGAAGGCAAGACGGACGGGCAACTGAGATTTTTTCGGAGGGCAGATGCCGCCGGAGGAGATGGAGACGAGGCGTGGTTCCCGAGCGCGATCGTCCCACTCAACGACGCCGTAGCCGGTAGTTTCAGTTCCGCAGTCGATGCCGCAGACGCGCATGGGGCCTCAGAGGGGCGATGTTTCTTGCCGTGGGAAAAGCCAGGGTCAGTTTAGCGCAGGTGACAGCGGGGTTGAAGCTGACGCAGATGGCGGAAGAGGGCAAGCTGCGTATGCGGTCCGCTCGAAGATGGAGAGAATCGATCCGGATGCAGATTGACAGAAGTATGCCGTTATGTCAGTATTATGACATGAAAGTTGAAACCCGAGAACGGAGCCTGCGGGAGCGACAGAAGGAATCGACGCATGGGGAGATCGTGGATACGGCGATGGAGATGATCCTGAAGACGGGAGACTTCAGCCATGAAGCGATTGCGGGCGCGACGGGCATGGCGGCGCGGACGGTATACCGGCACTTTCCGTCTCGCGAGGAACTGATTGCGGCGACCTGGGACAAGCTGCGGGCGAGGACGGGGACGAGATTTCCTCGAACAGAGGAGGAAATTCTGGAATTGGCGCCCGAGGTCTACGGGAATTTCGATCAAAACGAGAAGCTGGTACGGGCGTTCCTGTTTTCCGGCGTGGGCTCCGAGGTGCGCGATCGCGGGGCGCGCGAAGGGCGGCCAGCGTTTCGCGCCGCGCTGAAAGATCTGGTTGGAGGGCTGCCGGTCAGAAAACAGAAGCAGGTAGTGGCTGTTTTTCTGGCACTTTACAGTGCGCCGGCATGGCAGATGATGCGGGATCGCGGCGAACTGAGCGGCGAAGATGCAGGACAGGCCGTGCGCTGGGCGTTATCGGCGTTGCTCGCGAGCCTGAAGAAGGATTCGATTCTGTCGACGAAAGGAAATCGGAATGGCAAGTCCGGCAATTCTCCAGACTCCACGGCTGGTCGCCGCTGATCGGGCGGCCGGCCAGGACATTCTTGGCATTGTGGTCACAACCCTGGTTTCGAACCAGGAGACGCGCGATCAATTCGGGGTGTTCGAGGCGCTCATTCCTCCCGGTGCGGGCATCCCGCTGCATCGCCATCCTGATGTCGAGCTTTTCTACATCCTGGAAGGGCAGCTGTGTGTTGTGCGGGAGGTGAACGGCGCGGCGGAGGAATTTGTTGTTGCACGGGATCAGGGCGGGTTCATCCCGGCCGATGCGAATCATGGGTTCGTGAACAACGGGGTGGCGCCGGCGCGGGCACTGATCACCTGCACGCGCGGACTGGAAGCTTTTCTGGCGGAGGCGGGCCGGCCGGCAAAGGAATCTGCGGGTGGGCCGCCGACGGGCGAGGAAGTGGAGCGGGTGCTGGCGATCGCGCGGAAACATGGGCAAGTGTTTCCGGGAATGGCTTCGTCGGGCGATTGAATGGCGCGCGATGCCAGGTGCGCTGACCTCAGGCGCTGACCTTCGAGACGCCTTCGAGCGGCGAGCTGGCGGTGGCGTAGAGTTTGCGCGGCATGCGCCCGGCAAGATACGCCTCGCGTCCGGCGAGAACGGCGTGCTGCATGGCCTCTGCCATAAGAATGGGGTTGGCCGCGGCGGCGATGGCGGTATTCATCAGCACGGCGTCGGCGCCCATTTCCATGGCGAGGGCTGCATCGGAGGCGGTGCCGACTCCGGCGTCGACGATGAGGGGCACGGTGGTGATTCTTTCGCGCAGGATTTGCAGGGTCGCGCGGTTCTGAATGCCGAGGCCGGAGCCGATGGGTGCGGCGAGGGGCATGACGGCGGCGGCGCCGGCGTCGATGAGGCGATGCGCGAAGACGATGTCGTCGGAGGTATAGGGCAGGACGGTGAATCCTTCTTTGACAAGGGTGCGGGTGGCCTCGAGGGTGGCCTGGACGTCGGGATAGAGGGTGGCCTGATCGCCGATGACTTCGATCTTGACCCAGTCGGAGAGGCCGACTTCACGAGCGAGGCGGGCGGCGCGGATGGCTTCGTCGGCGGTGTAGCAGCCGGCGGTATTCGGAAGCAGGAAGTAGCGGCGCGGATCGATGAAGTCGAGCAGGGATTCCTGAGTACGGTCGAGATTGACGCGGCGCACGGCAACGGTGACCATCTCGGCGCCGGAGGCTTCGATCGCGGCCTGGGTTTCGGGTCCGTTGCGGTACTTGCCGGTGCCGACGATCAGACGCGACTGGAAGGCTTTGCCTGCGATAACGAGGGGTTCCATGGGGACATTGTAGAGCGGTGGGTGGGGTGGGGCAGCGACGGAAATCACTGGACCGTGGGGTGGGGCGGGGCGGCGAAATGTGAAAGGCCCGCAGCCAGACTGGCTGCGGGCCCTGATCACCGGTGAACTGTTGAGATTGACCTGAGGCGCCCCCGCTATCCGGAGTAGCCTCGGCGGTTGGATACGCCAGGACTTATTACCTTGGAGCCAGGAGCGGCTCTAAGCCTCAGTCACCTCACGCAGGTTCCTGCAACTACTACCATCAGAATTTTTCATTCGCTGGATCATCCTCCTTTCCCGTGTACGGATAAGTTAACCCGTGGACTGCAATCGAGGCAAGCTTCGCCTCTCCGCTGCATGTCTGACGCCGTCGGACATTGTCGGACGCGTGTCGGACACTGGTGCAGCATGCGATGAATACCGGGCTTCCGTGGAGGCTTACCAGGAATGCCAGGAGCCGTCATGTTCCACGAGGGTGACCTCGACGCCGAACAGGTCGCGGAGTTTGGAGGGGTTGAGCAGTTCCGTTTTGGGAGCGTCGGCAAAGATCCGGCCGTTGCGCATCATGATGACGCGGGCTATTTCAGGAAAGACGTCGGCCAGGTGATGGGTGACCATGAGGATGCCGACGCCCTGCTGGGCAACGCGGCGCAGAGCCTGGCGCAGTTCACGCTGGGCGGCAAGGTCGAGGGCGTTGGAGGGCTCGTCGAGCAGGAGCATTTCCGGCTGATGGACGAGAGCGCGGGCGATCATGATGCGGCGCTGCTCGCCGGCCGACATTTCGCCGACGAGCTTCGATTCGAGATGGGTGGCCTGCATCAAGTCGAGCGCCTGGTGGGCGCGGTCGCGCATTTCCGGTGTGACATGCAGATTGGGCCAGAGCGTCGAGGCGGAGAAGAATCCGGCGACGACCGCGTCGAGACCGCTGGTGACGGGGGTGCGTTCGCCGGGGAGTTCTGCGGAAACGACGCCGAGATGGGTGCGGAGCTGGGAGACGTCCCAGCGCTCGCGACCGAGGAGGCGCAGCTCGGTGGTGGGCGTGACGATGGGGTAGCACTGGCAGGTGATGGTTTTGATCAGGGTGGATTTGCCACAGCCGTTGGGACCGAGGATGGCGACGTGTTCGCCGTTGGCGATGCGGAGAGAGATATGGTGCAGGACGACGTTGTCGCCGCGGGCGACGGAGACGTCGCGCATGAAGAGGAAGTCGGGTTGATTCATCGTGAGCCGCTAAGAGCGATTATGGCAAAGGCGTGAGTTGGTAGATTGGATGTGTTCATGAAAATGACGTCTCTGATTCCTTCTGAAGCGCTGCCGCGTGGTTTTCAGTTCGCTGCGGTGAAGGCCGGCATTAAGCCGAGCGGGAAACCGGATTTCGCGGTGGCGGTGGCGGATCGGATTGCCAGCGCCGCGGCGATGTTCACGGCGAATCGCGTGCAGGCAGCGCCGATCGTGGTGGGCCGCCGGCATATGGAGCGCAGCGGTGGCCTGCTGCGGGTGGTTGCGGTGAATGCCGGCAACGCAAACTGTGCGACGGGGGCCGCCGGAATGAAAGCGGCCGAGCAGGTGTGCGCTGCGGCCGCAAAAACCTTCGGTTGTGATGGACACGAGGTTTTTCCTTCTTCAACGGGAATTATCGGCGTGCCGCTGCCGGCGGAGAAACTGCTGGCGGCACTGCCGGCGGTGAAAAAAGCACTGGCGGCCAACGCGGACGGGTTTTCGCAATTCGCCGAAGCGATTCTGACGACGGATACACGAGCGAAGGTGGCGCACGCGCAGATCAATGCCGGCGGCAAGACAGTGCGAATTGCGGGTGTGTGCAAAGGCGCGGGGATGATCCATCCGCGGCTGGTGTCGGCCAGCGCGCCGGGAGGCTCAGCGCCGCATGCGACTCTGCTGGTTTATCTGTTCACCGACGCGGCCGTGCATCCGACGGCGCTCGACCGGTATGTGCGGGCCGCGGTGGACGCGAGCTTCAATCGCATCTCGATCGACGGTGACACTTCGACGAATGACACGGTACTGCTGATGGCCTCGGGCGCATCGGGCGCCGATGTGTGGGCGGAAGATGCGGATTTCGCCGGGGCACTGACCGAGGTATGCACATCGCTGGCGAAGCAGGTGGTGTCCGATGGCGAAGGGGTCGGTCATGTTGTCGAATTGCAGATCGAGGGTGCGCCGAGCGATGCGGACGCGCTGACGGTGGCCAAGTCGATCGCGCACTCGATGCTGGTGAAGACGGCGTGGGCGGGATCGGATCCGAACTGGGGACGGCTGATGGCGGCGGTGGGATATTCGGGTGTGGCCGTCGATGCGGAGAAGATCGCGATTTGGTTTGGGGAGTTGCCGATTTGCGTCAACGGCGGGCGCGCGGCGGAATTCGATGAGCAGGCGGCGCACAAATACCTCGAGCAGCGGGAATTTTCGATTCGCATTGCGCTTGGAGTGGGTGAGGGGCGATGCCGATTCTGGACGAGCGATCTGACGGCGGAGTACGTGCGGATCAATGCGGAGTACTCGACGTAGAAGCAGCGTTCGGCGTGCGGCGTTCCGCGTTCAGCGTTCAGAAAAGCAAGCGGCAGGTCAGCGCGCGGAGTTGATCCGAGTCATGTTCGCAATGCGCTCGCGCATGTGTGATGAAAATCACATCGCGTCATAATCGAGAAGTGCATCGGAGTGAGTGCAGAATGGTGAAGGCCGCATCGTTTCTGCGGTTGCGTGCGCAGAGGCCCGGGTATCCACAGGGTTATTCACAAAACTGTTGAAATCTGTCAGGGAAGCGGATGTGCGCGTGCAGCACGCG
>DASZYN010000699.1:0-3728 GCA_035545435.1 Acidobacteriaceae bacterium
GGAACTGGACTCCTCCCCGCCCGCCTGCGCATCGGTTCCACAGAGTTATAGATTCGCACCGCCTTCGCCGCAATTTTCGCGCCTTCCCACTCCCGCAGCCGTTCCAGGGTCGCGTCCGACACGCAAGCCAGTGCACTCGCCGCTCCTATGCACTGCCGCAAGATCATGCGGTTGAAATAAACCTTGGGAAATCCAAAGTTCTCCGGAATATCCCACGGATAGAGATCATGCACAGTGACCGCGACGGGGCAGTGCATCCTGCGTCGGTTTAGCGGCGCAGGATACGCAAAATGCACCACGTCCGCCCGCAGCTGTGCCGCGATCTCCGGCAGATCGAAGTAGTACCAGGCGTTTCGCGCCAGATTGTGCGGGTCCAGGTGCACGCAGTGAATGTGCAGCCTGGGGTCTTCAACACCGATGGCATCACGCAGCATCGAACACTCCCACGGCGCCGCGATCACATGCACCTCCTCGATTCGCGAATACAGCATCAGACATCGCGCCAGATTCGCGGCGTGCCGCGTGACGCCGGAGAGCTGCGTATTGGAAGAGACCGCCGCCAGCACCAGTCTCATCCAGCACACCCATCCAGCGCTCTGCGCCCGGTCTCGGGCCTCAACTTTTCTCCGGTCCTGCATCCGGCGTTCCCCAACGTCAGACTGAGGAGGGCAATAAGCCACAGAGGCAGTGACAAATCAAAATTTTCTGTGTCCGCCAGTCCGCGTACCACAACAAAGAGCAACAGACTCGTTACCAGCACGCGAACCTCCGGCGCCGCCACTCGCTTTGCATACCGATGCAGGCTGCCGTAGGTGCCCAGCAGCAGCACAACGCCGATCACGCCATACGTGTAAAACTGCTGCAGCAACTCGTTGTGCGCGTGCCACGCTTCAAACGAGCCAAATGGAGGAATCACATTTCTGAATGAATGAAACCCGTGCCCGATCCACGGCTGCTCCTGGGCTCGCGCTAACACAAACGTCCAGATTCCCAGTCGCCCTGTCAGGGTCTCGGCCTGGTTCCCCGCATTTTCATACACCGCCGTGTAGTGCAGGATCAGCGGCCAGAACGCGCCAATCACGACCAGACTCGCGAGCCCCAGCGCAACCTTGCTCTTCCGGCTCATCCCGCGATCGAAGAACAGCAGATAGACCTGCCCCACCGCAAACGCCGCAATCGTTGTCTTGCTGAGCGTCCGCAGCAGCGTAATCGCCAGCAGCACTGCCACCGTTCCTGACCCCGCCCGCCACTCGGCCTCCCGGCGGCTCACGTACTGCAACAAGTAGATTCCCAGGGCACAGGTAAATCCAATTGCATTCGGGCTGAAGAAATCATTGTTCCCTGGCCGCAGATCCTCCATCGTCGGCGATAGCCACGTAATCAGCGCAATCAGGCACGCGCCCGCCACATATCCACGCGCAACGGATCCCGCAACCGCCTCCGCCGGACCCGCCCGCAGCACCAGCACAATCATGACCACCTGGCCCGCCAGTTCGATCCAATACCCAACCGCTACCGGCAGCGACACCGTCGCGCTCCAGCTCAGACTGCACAATCCCACCGCCAGAAAACCGAGAACCCACCGCAGCGGCGGTATTCGAACCATGGCCCACAGTCGCTCATGGCCTGGTCCAAACGAATAGAAAGCCGTCGCCGCCACCAGCGCCGATTGCAGCGCAAACGCCACCATCGCGCCCGTCTGTGGCTCTGCCTGAAAAAACAGATACGTGATGCACAGATGCGCCGCGAGATAGAACCCCGCGCATCCCGGCAGCAGCAGGACGTTTTCTCGAGGCACAGCAATTTCCGCCGCTCTGACGGTCACGACGAGCCTTCACGCGCTCGCACGCGCCGAATATGGCCGCGCACCGTTTCCGCCACGTCGCGCGCCAGCACTTTTCGCTGATCCGTCTCCTCCACCAGTTCCCAACGCTTGCGAAACAGAACAAACAGCACCGTCCCACCGATCGACAGCACCGTGATCACCGCCGCCACCAGCAGTCGTGGCGGGAAGGACTTCTTCTCCGGTATTCCGGGAGCGTCAATGACGCTCACCGCCGGCACATCCTTCGCTTCCTGGATTCGCGCCACCTCATATTCCTGCGTCAGCAACTGGTACACCGCCTCCTGCACGCGTACCCGTCGATACAACTCCGAGTAAGGAACCGCGAGGCGCGGTATTTGTCGCAGTGGTGGATACAATTCGCCGGCAGCCCCTCCCTCTTCCGTCGCATCGGCCTCGGCGTCTCCGGCCCTACCGCCCAGCTTCGTCAACTGCCGCTGCACCTCCGCTGCCCGCGCCTGCGCCGCACGTACCCGCACATTCGTGTCGCCGTAGATCTGCTTCAAAGAATCAACTTCCGCCTGAGCCGCAATCTGCTCCGCCTGCAGCCGCGCGCCTGCGTCCACCATCGCCCGTGTCTGTTCCGAAAGATCGATCGTCGTGTGCGTGCTCGCGAACTCGCTCAGAGCCACCTGAGCCTGCTTCAGGTCCGCCTCCACGCCTCGCAATCGCTTTTCGATGAAAATTCTCTCCTGCCGCGCCGACGACGTGCTCGTCCGCGTTACCAGCTTGTTCAGTTCTTCCAGATAGCCCTGCGCCAGATCCCGCGCCCGCCGCGGATCGCTGTCCTCCACCGCCACCGTGATCACTCCGCTCCGCTTGTCGTCCGTGATCGTCGTGTGGCGTGCCAGATACTTCGCCGCATCCACTTTGTATCGTTTGCGCCAGGCATGTTGCAGTTGAAACCGTTCGATCAGGTCGCCACTCACCGTGCCGCTGCGCAGCAAATCGACAAAGAGCGCGCTGCTGTTGCGCATCCCCAGCAAGCTGCCGGCCAGGCTCCCCAGTCCCCCCATATCGGTTGAACCGCGCCCACCGGTCAGCGCCGCCAGCAGCGCCATGCTCGACCCGCCGTTATCCGGCGGCATGATCCGCCCCGTCGACGTGTACTTCTTCGGAATCAGAAACGCGATCAGCAATCCCGCCGCCAGCGAAATCGCAATTGCACGCGCCAGCAGTTGCCGATGCTCCCACAGCACCGTCGAATTCACCACCCAGTTCGCCGGTCGCGGCTCTGCGGTCGTCTTCACAACCTCCGTCGCTGGCTCCAGCAGTTGCGTCTGCATCGCGCTCCCCGAATCATTCGCTTAGAGGTTGGCCACCGCTGCCGCAATCGCAATCTGCGACGCCACCTGCGCACCGGTCAGCAGGTTGTGCCAAAACAGCGACGCCCCGATAATCTTCTGCGGCACCACCACCACATCCCCAGGCTCCAGCTTTGTATCCAGCACCCCGCCACCGAACCATCCGCCCGACCCGCGCCCCACCACCGAACCATTCGCGCGGATCACGAAGATTTCCTTCCGGTCTGCTGCCCGTGTCGCCCCGCCTGCGTGGCTCAGATACCACCCCGCCGTCTTGTTCGGCGCAAACGTGATCGCGGTCGCGTTGTATACCTGTCCGCTCACCAGCACGAACCCAGGCCGCTTCGGAATGCGCAGCACGTCGCCCTTGCGCACCTCAATATCGGCCGGCGTCCCCGCCCAGTTCTCAATGCTCTCGCTGATGTGAATCACCAGCCGTCCACTCGCTGGTTCGCTCTTCAGCCGCGCCAGCATCTGCTCTTCCTGCGTCTGAATCAACTGCAGCGTCGCTCCCTGCGATCCGCTTTCGATGTTCGGCGAAAGGCGCGCCGCCGCACTGCTTGTTTCAATCTGCCGAATCA
>DASZYN010000700.1:0-13455 GCA_035545435.1 Acidobacteriaceae bacterium
CTGTTCGGCGAGGTTGGCGTAGTAGCGGGCTTCCTGATCCAGGGAGGGGTGATTGCGCAGCAGGTAGAAGGCGTTCGTGATGGCCTCGAGGGGGTTGTTGATTTCGTGGGCGATGATGCCGGCGACGCGGCCCATGGCGGCGAGCTTTTCGGTCTGGCGAAGGGCTTCCTCGGCCTGAATCTGAGCGGTGATGTCGCGATGGATTTCGAGAATGGCGGCACGTTCGCGATTCAGGACCTTGCGGGTTGCGACCACGAGCTCGCGTCCGTCCCTGGCTCGCACCACCAGATTGCCTTCCCATGAGCGCCTGGTGAGCAGCGCGTGTTCGGTTTCGGATCGGGAAACGGGGAAGGTGGTGCGCATGAGCTGGTGGAGGTCGCTGCCGAGAACATCCTGGCGGCTCCAGCCATAGAGGGCTTCGGCGCCAGCGTTCCAGAAGCGGATGGAGCCGTTCAGATCCCGCACGATGATAGCTTCTGTGGCGAGGTCGAGAAGCTCGGCACGTTCGCGATGGTGAGCTTCGCTTTGACGCAGTTCTTCGGTGCGTTCAGCGACGAGACGTTCAAGGTCAGTATTGAGGCGCTGCAGCAGGAGGGTCTTGCGGTGGAGCTCGACAAAGACGCCGATTTTGGCGCGCAGGACTTCGGGAATGACGGGGACCGAGATGTAGTCGACAGCGCCGCGGCGGTAGCCGTTGATCTTGTCCTGGTCGGTGAGGTGGACGCCCGAGATAAAGATGATGGCGGTTTTGCCAAACCGCGGGTGCTCGCGGATCAAGTCGGCGAGCTCGAAGCCGTCGAGTTCGGGCATGCTGACGTCCATAAGGACGACCGCGACGTCGTTCTTGAGAAGGATATTGAGGGCCTCTTTGGCGGAGGTAGCCTTGATGAGGTTCTCGCCCAGGTCGGCGAGGATCACCTCATAGCTGAGGAGCTTGGCGGGCTGGTCGTCCACCATGAGGATGTTGACTTTGTCGTCTGGAGTCATCGATCTCTCCGGCCCTGAATCCAATCCTTTCTACCGATGTAGCCACATCCGCAGCGCGGAGAGCAACTGTTCGGTGTTCACCGGCTTGGCGAGATATTCCGATGCGCCCGCTTCGAGACATTTTTCGCGGTCGCCTTTCATGGCTTTGGCGGTAAGAGCAATGATGGGCAGCCGCCGCAGCGAAGCGTTCTGACGAATGACCTGCATCGTTTCGTATCCGTCCATCTCCGGCATCATGATGTCCATAAGAACGATGGCGAGGTCGGACGTGGATTCGATGGTGGCAATGGCTTCGCGTCCGGTTCCCGCGGTGAGGACGGTCATGCCGCGACGCTCCAGAACGCTGGAGAGAGCGAAGATGTTGCGGACGTCGTCGTCAACGATGAGGACCTTGCGACCGTGGAGGGCCTCGTCGGATTGATGCAGGCGATCGAGCATGCGCTGCTTCTCCGCCGGGAGGTCGGCGACGACGCGGTGCAGAAACAGAGCGGTTTCATCGAGGAGGCGCTCAGGTGATTCGACGTCCTTCACGACGACGCTGCGGGCGAGCATGTGCAGGCGAGCATCTTCGTCGGGGGTAAGTTCGCGGCCGGTAAAAACGACGACCGGGAGGTCTCTTAATTTGTCACTTTCGCGGAGACGATCGAGGACTTCGAAGCCGCTCATATCGGGCAGGCGCAGGTCGAGCACAGCGCAGTCGTAGCCGGAGGTTTCCAGGGTTTCAAGGGCCGCGGCTCCGGAATCAGCGACGTCGATGTCGATGTCCTTGTAGCCGAGAAGTTCACGAATGCTGAGCTGCTCGGCAGGATCGTCTTCAATGACCAGCAGGCGCTTGCGGCGCGGCCGGGAAAAATCATGGATGCGAGTCAGGGCGGCTTCGAGACCCTCGGTCGACGTTGGTTTGGTGACGAAGGAGAAGGCTCCTCGGGAAAGACCGTGACGCCGGTCGTCATCGAGGGTGAGCATCTGCACCGGGATGTGGCGGGTGCGGGGGTCGGCCTTGAGGTGATTCAGGACGGTCCAGCCGAGCATGTCGGGCAGGAAGACGTCGAGGGAGATGGCGGAGGGGTTGTACTCCCGCGCGAGAGAGAGGGCCTCGGCACCGCTCATCGCACAAAGGACCTTGAAGCCCTTGTCATGCGAAAGGTCGGCGATGACGCGGGCGTAGTGCGGATCGTCTTCGACAACGAGCAGAACGTTGTCGCCGGGCTGGAGATTTTCGCGATCGTCCTCGATGCCGGAGTCCTGTTCGGAGACAACCGGTTTGGCGAGATAGGACGGAGCCGATGGGCGCGGCTTTTCAGCGACAGGCGGGGCGGCAGGGCCGACGTACGTTTGCGGCACGTAAAGAGTGAAGGTGCTGCCCTTGCTGGGCGTACTGCGGAGCTGAATTTCGCCGCCGAGGAGGCTGGCGAGCTCGCGGCTGATGGCGAGGCCAAGCCCAGTGCCGCCGTACTTGCGGCTCGTGCCTGCATCGGCCTGCTGGAACGCCTCGAAGATGATGCGTTGCTTTTCGGCTGGAATTCCGATCCCGGTATCGGAGACTTCGAAGGCCACCACGGCACCGGCTCCGGAGAGGATGGGATGGTCAGGGCTCCAGCCGGAGAGAGCGCTGGAGACGGTCAGGCGAACGCCGCCCCGCTCGGTGAACTTGAAGGCGTTGGAAAGCAGGTTCTTGAGGACCTGCTGGAGGCGGCGTGGATCGGTGACCAGGCTGCGACCGAGTTTGGGATCGCTCTTGACCTCGAAGAAGAGCTTGCGGTTTTCGGCCTCATGACGGAACGGCCGTGAGACCGCTTCGAGGAGAGAGCCGAAGAAAAGCTCTTCGGGATCGACCGAAACCGTGCCGGACTCGATCTTGGAGAGGTCCAGGATGTCGGAGATGAGGTTGAGCAGGTCGGTGCCGGCGCCGTGAATGGTCCGGGCGAATTCAACCTGGCGGCCGGTGAGGTTGCCGTCGGGATTCTCAGCGAGTTGCTGACCAAGAACGAGGATGGAGTTGAGCGGCGTACGCAGCTCGTGGGACATGTTGGCCAGGAACTCGGATTTGTACTTGGAGGTGAGGGCGAGTTCGCGTGCCTTTTCTTCGAGCGCGCGACGGGCCTGCTCGATTTCCTGGTTCTTGCGTTCGACTTCGGAGTTCTGCTCGGCGAGCTGCTGGGCTTTCTGCGCGAGCTGTTCGTTGGTCTGTTGCAACTCCTTTTGCTGCGTCTGCAGTTCGCCGGCAAGCTGTTGGGACTGCTTCAGCAGAGCCTCGGTCTGCATCGTGGCCTCGATGGAGTTGAGCACGATGCCAATGGAGGAGGTGAGCTGGTCCAGGAAAGCCATGTGGGACGCAGTGAACGTGCTGAGGCTGGCGAGTTCGATGACGGCTTTGACGCGGTCTTCGAACAGGACCGGCAGGACGATGACGTTGCGAGGGATGGCCTCAAAGAGTCCCGATCGGATGGGGACGGCGGTGCCCGGGACTTCAGTGATCAGCATGCGGCGCTTCTCCACCGCGCACTGTCCGATGAGGCCTTCGCCAATTCCGACTTGTTTGGAGAAGCCATCCTGGGTGTTGCCGAAGGCGGAGAGGAGCACGAGACCGCCGGTCTCTTCGGTTTCCGTCTGGCTTTCGGTCTGGTAGATCACCCCCTGCTGGGCGTTGACCAGAGGAGCGAGCTCGGAGAGGAGCATGCGGCCCACGGTGGCGAGGTCGCGCTGGCCCTGGAGCATGCCGGTGAAGCGAGCGAGGTTGGTCTTGAGCCAATCCTGCTCTGTATTGCGGTCGGTGGTGACCCGCAGGTTGTCGATCATCGTGTTGATGTTGTCTTTCAGGTCGGCAACTTCGCCGCGGGCCTCGACCTGAATGGAACGAGTGAGGTCGCCGCGAGTGACGGCGGTGGCGACTTCGGCGATGGCGCGAACCTGATTGGTGAGGTTATCCGCGAGCAGGTTGACGTTGCCGGTGAGATCCTTCCAGGTTCCGGCGGCGCCGGGGACGTTGGCCTGGCCGCCGAGACGGCCCTCAACGCCGACTTCGCGGGCCTCCGTGGTGACCTGATCGGCGAAGGTGGCCAGGGTGTCCGTCATATTGTTGATGGTTTCGGCGAGTGCACCGACCTCGCCTTTCGCATTGACGAAAAGCTTCTGCTTGAGGTCGCCGTTAGCGACGGCGGTAACAACTTTGACGATGCCACGGACCTGTTCTGTGAGGTTCGAGGCCATGACGTTGACGTTGTCGGTGAGGTCCTTCCAGATGCCGGCAACTCCGGGAACGTTGGCCTGGCCGCCGAGCTTGCCTTCGGTGCCGACTTCGCGGCCGACGCGGGTGACTTCACCGGCGAAGGCGTTGAGCTGGTCGACCATGGTGTTGATCGTGTTCTTCAGCTCAAGGATTTCGCCTTTGACGTCGACGGCGATTTTGCGGGATAGATCGCCGCGGGCGACCGCGGTGGTGACTTCGGCGATGTTGCGGACCTGAGCTGTGAGGTTGCCGGCCATCGCGTTGACAGAGTCGGTGAGATCCTTCCAGGTGCCGGCGACGCCGGAAACGTTGGCCTGGCCGCCGAGCCGGCCTTCGGAGCCGACTTCGCGCGCCACGCGCGTCACTTCGGCAGCAAAGGAGCGCAGCTGCTCGACCATGGTGTTGAGGGTTTCTTTGAGCTGCAGGATTTCGCCGCGGACGTCGACGGTGATCTTGCGGGAGAGATCGCCGTTGGCGATGGCGGTGGCGACTTCGGCGATGTTGCGCACCTGGCCGGTGAGATTAGAGGCCATGGAGTTGACCGAATCGGTGAGGTCCTTCCAGGTGCCGGCAACGCCGGGCACTTCGGCCTGACCGCCGAGTTTGCCGTCAGTGCCGACTTCGCGTGCGACACGCGTGACTTCGGCTGCGAAGGCGTTGAGCTGATCGACCATGGTGTTGATGGTGTTTTTGAGCTCGAGGATCTCGCCTTTGACGTCGACGGTGATCTTGCGGGAGAGGTCGCCTGAGGCCACGGCAGTGGTGACTTCAGCGATGTTGCGGACCTGGCCAGTGAGGTTGGAGGCCATGGAGTTGACGTTGTCGGTAAGGTCCTTCCAGGTGCCAGCGACGCCGGGCACGTTGGCCTGACCGCCGAGCCGCCCCTCGGTGCCGACTTCGCGTGCGACGCGAGTGACTTCGCCGGCGAACCGGTTGAGCTGGTCCACCATGGTGTTAATGGTTTCTTTCAGGCGGAGAATCTCGCCGGAGACGTCGACAGTAATTTTCTTGGAGAGGTCGCCGGAGGCGATGGCGGTAGCGACTTCGGCGATGTTGCGGACCTGGCCGGTGAGGTTCGAGGCCATGAAGTTCACGTTATCGGTGAGGTCCTTCCAGGTTCCGGCAACGCCCGGTACTTCGGCCTGACCGCCGAGCTTGCCGTCGGTGCCGACTTCGCGGGCGACGCGGGTGACTTCGCCGGCGAAGGCGTTGAGCTGGTCGACCATGGTGTTAATGGTGTCTTTGAGCTCGAGGATTTCGCCTTTGACGTCGACGGTGATCTTGCGGGAGAGGTCGCCGCGAGCGACGGCGGTGGCGACTTCGGCGATGTTGCGGACCTGGGCAGTGAGGTTGCCGGCCATGAAGTTCACCGAGTCGGTGAGATCTTTCCATGTTCCGGCGACGCCGGGCACCATGGCCTGACCGCCGAGGCGACCGTCGGTGCCGACTTCGCGAGCGACACGGGTGACTTCGCCGGCGAAGGCGTTGAGCTGGTCGACCATCGTATTGATGGTGTTTTTGAGCTCCAGGATTTCGCCCTTCACGTCGACGGTGATCTTGCGGGAGAGGTCGCCGCGCGCGACGGCAGTGGTGACTTCAGCAATGTTGCGGACCTGACCGGTGAGGTTGGAGGCCATGGAATTGACGTTGTCGGTGAGGTCCTTCCATGTTCCGGCGACGCCGGGCACGTTGGCCTGGCCGCCCAGCTTGCCCTCGGTGCCGACCTCGCGGGCGACGCGCGTAACTTCGCCGGCGAAGCGGTTGAGCTGGTCGACCATGGTGTTGAGGGTTTCTTTGAGCTGGAGGATTTCGCCGCGCACGTCGACAGTGATTTTGCGGGAAAGATCGCCGTTGGCGATGGCGGTAGCGACCTCAGCGATGTTGCGGACCTGGCCGGTGAGGTTGGAGGCCATGAAGTTGACGTTGTCGGTGAGATCCTTCCATGTTCCGGCGACACCGGGCACACTGGCCTGGCCGCCGAGCTTGCCTTCGGTACCGACTTCGCGGGCAACGCGGGTGACTTCGCCGGCGAAGGCGTTGAGCTGGTCAACCATGGTGTTGATGGTGTCTTTGAGCTCGAGGATTTCGCCCTTCACGTCGACGGTGATCTTGCGAGAGAGGTCGCCACGGGCGACGGCGGTGGTGACTTCGGCAATGTTACGGACCTGGGCGGTAAGGTTGCCGGCCATGGCGTTGACGGAGTCGGTGAGATCCTTCCAGGTGCCGGCGACGCCGGGGACGACGGCCTGGCCGCCAAGTTTGCCGTCGGTGCCGACTTCGCGGGCGACGCGGGTGACCTCAGAGGCGAAGGAGCGGAGCTGATCGACCATCGTGTTGATGGCTTCTTTGAGCTGGAGAATCTCACCGCGGACGTCGACGGTGATTTTGCGGGAGAGGTCGCCGGAGGCGACGGCGGTTGTGACTTCGGCGATGTTGCGGACCTGGCCGGTGAGGTTCGAGGCCATGGAGTTGACGGAGTCGGTGAGATCTTTCCAGGTGCCGGCGACGCCGGGGACCAGAGCCTGGCCGCCGAGTTTGCCTTCGGTGCCGACTTCGCGGGCGACGCGCGTGACTTCGCCGGCGAAGATGCCGAGCTGCTGGATCATGGTGTTGACGATGGTCGCGGAACGCAGGAATTCGCCTTCAAGGGGACGGCCGTCGACGTCGAGGCGAACCGTTTGGGTGAGATTGCCCTGCGCGACGGAAGCGATGGCGCGCGTGACCTCGGTGGTGGGACGAAGGAGATCTTCGATGAGGTTGTTGACCGAGGTTTCCATCTCGTCCCAGGCGCCGCGGTGGCGGGGGACGCGGATGCGCTCACGGGTCTTGCCCTCTTTGCCGACGGCCTGGCCCACGCGTTTCAGTTCGCTGGCCATCTGCTCATTGGCGGAGACAATCTCATTGAAGTGGTCGGCGATCTTGCCGGCGAGTCCGGTCCAGGAGCCGGGTAGGCGGACCGTGAAGTCACCGTCCTTCATGCTTTGCAGGCCCATGAGAATGACGGGAAGGTAGTCCGGCACCGAGGAATCGAGGCCATTGCCAGGCAGATGTTTTTGGGAGGGTTTCGATTTGGGACCGGGCTGAGCCGCTGTCGCCATGGAAGACTCCTGATGTGGAGCTGACTATCACCCCGGGATCGAGGCCGGAAAAGGCACACACCCGGGCCCTATGCCTGAAGGGAGCGTTGGGTGGATGCCCAAAAATCGATAAATGGTTGCCTCAGGATGGCGGATGAATTTTCCTGGTGCTGTCCGCTGCTCAGTGGTTTCGACCGGGGTCAATGAGCGATGATGGACCAGCGATGAGACAGCTTAGCAGAAGGACGTTCGTGCGGTGGGCGGCGGCAGCGCCGCTTGCGGGCCGGGTACTGGGGTTACACACAGGGGAGGAGAAAAGACGGATGCTGTTTGCAGGAACGCAGACGGTGAACGGCAGCGGCAGCAAGGGGATCTACGCTTACCGTTGGGATCCGGTGGGAGGCGACTTGCAGCCCGCCGGATTGGCAGCGGAGAGTGAGAACCCGACGTTTCTTGCTGTCGCACCCAACGGGGAGTTTTTGTTTGCGGCCAATGAGCTTGCGCAGTTCGAGGGGCAGGCCAGCGGCGCGGTGACGGCGTTTGCGATCGATCGCGCGGGAGCGAAGCTGAAGCGGATCAACCAGGTTCTGGCGCAGGGGACGGGGACCTGCCATGTCGCGGTGGATCACCAGGGGCGTGTGGCGTTTTGCGCGAACTATAACGGCGGGAGCGCGACCTCCTTCGTGATCAACTCCACCGGGCAAATCAGCGATGCGGTGTCGCACTACCAGTACGAGGGGCACGGGCCCAACAAGGATCGTCAGGAGGCGCCGCACGCACATCGCGTGACGCCGTCGCCGGACGACCGGTTTTTGTTTGTGAACGATCTGGGTCTGGACTGCATTCACATCTATCGCCTGGATGATGCCAGCGCGCGGCTCACGCCGAACGATCCGCCGCAGTGGAATGCGACGCCGGGATCGGGGCCGCGGGCATTGCGGTTTCATCCCAACGGAAAGCTTGCCTATTGCGTGCACGAGATGGCTTCGCAGGTGGAGGTGCTGGACTGGGATCGAGGGAAGGGAACATTCAACTCGCTACAGAAGGTAAGCCTGATTCCCGAGGACTATCACGGAGCGACGCGCGGTTCGGACATCGTGATCACGCGCGACGGACACTTCGCGTATGCGGCGAACCGGGACTATGACTGCCTGGTCAGTTTTGCGGTCGATCCGAAAAGCGGCAAGCTGACGATGCTGGCGCGCGGATCGTGCGGCGGGAAAATTCCGCGCCATCTGACGCTGGATCCGACGGAGAAGTTTGTGCTGGTGGCGAACGAGCAGTCGGATAAAATCTCGGTGTTTGCGCGCGACGAAAAGACCGGGAAGCTGGGGGAGACCGCGAAGGACTTTGTGATCGAGAAGCCGCAGTGTCTGGTGTGGGCGTGAATCAGGGATCCGGGATGTGAAAAAGGGCATGGCATGAAGCCGTGCCCTTTTTGAAACGCAGAGGTGTCGGAAGGGTTTAGTGGCGATGTCCGCCGCCGCCTCCGTGCCCGCCACCAAAGTGGCCGCCACCGGAATGTCCTCCACCGCCAAAGCTGTGCCCCCCGCCTCCGAAGCTGTGGCCTCCGCCTCCGAAAGAATGACCGCCACCGCTGAAGCTGTGGTTGCTTCCACCGAAGGAGTGTCCTCCGCCGCCGAAACTGCGGTTGCTGAAATGCGGCGCGCTCTCGGAGCGACCTCCGCCGAAGAAGCTGTGGCTGCCGCCATTGAAGGAGCGGGGCTGGCTAAAGCCGCGGTTGGCGAAGCCACGATTCTCAAACCTCGACGAGCCGCCGTTGTAGGCGCGGTAGGTGGGCGCGGAACGGAACGTGGGCTGCGATTGTCGGAACGAGTTGCCGAAGCCGCGGCTCAGACCGCTTGGCACGGACGGGCGACTGTACCCGGGAGCGGAGCGGAAGGCCGGTGAAGAAGAGCCGGGTGTGCGGCCGTAATCGCCATATCCACCATAACTACGGCCATTGAAACTGGGTTGCCGATTCCAGGCTTGTTGTGAGCCTCGGCTGAACCCGTTGCCGTAGCCATATCCGGGTCGGGTGGCGGGTCCGGTGCGCGGATCGGCGAATCCTCGGCCGGGAGCCAACCCGCGGTTGCCGAAGCCGCCGTTCTGGAATCCGCGATTGCCGGCGTATCCACGATTGTTGTAGCCGTAGCGGCCGTCGAACCCGCCCCGTGCATAGTCGCGGCCGCGCGCGTTATATCCGCCGCGGTTTCCATATCCACCGCGGGCGCTATAGCCCCCGCGGTTCCAGCCGCCACGATCGTAGCCGCGATTGAAGCCGCGGTTGAATCCACGGTCGTAGGCACGAGCATAGGCGAAGTTCCTGCCCCATGGAGCGCGCGGACCGCCGTAGCGCAGTCCCCAGTCGCGGAGGCCAGGCCCATGCGGGTAGTAGCCGCCGTGATCGAAGAAGAGGCAGTTGCCGAGCCAGCTCAGTCCCCATCCGAAGAAGCCCCAGGGCATCGAGGTGAATGCGGACATGACGAGGCCGGGGCCAAAGCGGACACCAAAGTCGCCGATGGCGCCGAGGACGTCGAAGCCGGGGTACGGATCGACCGGAGCACCGTAGACCGCCCAGGGATTATAGGAAGGGACGTAAACAACCTGGGGATTCACGGGGGCGATATCGATGTAGCCCTGATCGCTGCTGACCTCCTGCTGGGGCGTCGATTGCAGATTGCCGGCGCTCTGGGCGCGCTGCCGCATCACCTGGATGGCGCTGAAGACATCCTGCGGCTGGTTGTAATACGCATTGCCAAGTTCGGTGGTCCAGGAAAGGTTGCGGTTCAGGTCGTCGAGAACCTGGGGAAATGCGGCGAGCGCTTTGACGCTGGGATCCCACGGCTGCGCGTTGGCTCCGGCGGCAATTTCGTCGGGAGGAGCATTTCCCATCGATTGGCGCCAGCGATCGGCTTCGGCGATCTGCATCGGGTAGGTGGCGGCGGCGAGGATCTGGGCGATGAGCTGATCGGGGTAGAGGGCGATGGGAGCGATGAGCTGGTTGAGCTGTTCGGGCGAGAGCGCGGATTGTGGCTGCTGTGGGGCAGCGTAGGGCTGGTAGGTGTCGTCGTACGCCTGAGCGTATGCTTCGTCGGGCCCGGATTGCTGATATTGCGGAGGCTGCGAATACGGATCGGGCGCCTGTTGATATTGCGGGGGCGGGGGATAGGATGGATCGCTTTGCGGCTGTGCGTAGTCAGGTGGGGGAGGGGGGTAGTCCTGTTGTGCCTGGGGATAGGCCTGAGGAGTTTGCGGGCTGTCGTATTGGGGTGGTGGGGAAGGGTAAGCCGGTTGGGGCTGTGCCGGGTAGCCGGACTGGGCCAGAACGCCGATTGGCACAAATGGTACGAGGAGGACGGCCAGACTCGCGGCTATGATCCGACGACCCACGGGGATCCGGGACTCGGGGTTTCCAGAATCGGGTTCGGGTTGCTGGGGGGAAGAGAATTCAGGAGCAGCGGAAAACGACGGTCGATGATTCATACGCCCTCAAGGCCTGCACAGGGTTTGAAGCCCTGTGTTTTCTTGCCGTTTGCAGGACGGGAATCCTGCCGTGCAGAACGAACAAACTCGCCGACCCCAGGGCCGGGCGCGAGCGAATGAGCCCGTGGATGACTGGGGTCCCATCCTTATAACCCGGGGGTGGGGGAATGGTTCCGCGAGATTTGTCGTTATTTGAGGAATGGCCGGGACTGGCCGTCCAGGCAGGCACGCTGCGCAGTCAGCGTGACTGAACCATCCGGTAGACGGCCGTCTCCCGCTTAACGCGTTGCTGTTGGGTTTGGAGCTTGACGCGGCGTGGTCCCATTGCCATCGAAGCCGGTCGTGCTTGCGCTGAAGCCGGCCATAATCTGGGTGAGCAGATCGTTGACGACGCCGGGCTGATTGGGCAGCAGGATGGTGTTGGAGCGGCCGGTGGTGCCGATGTCGCGCAGGGTGTCGAAGTACTGAGTGAGCAGGACCATGGACATGACGTCGCGCGCGGTGGAACCTTCGACGGCGGACTGGAACTGCTCGACGGAAGCCTGGAGACCCTGGATGATGGCCTGGCGCTGCTGAGCGACGCCCTGTCCCTGGAGAGCTTTGGATTGCGCTTCGGCTTCGGCCTGCTTGACTTTGAGAATCTTCTCGGCCTCGCCGCGGGCCTGGGCGGCGGTTTGTTCGCGCTGCGCGGCGTTGATGTCGTTCATCGCGGCTTTCACTTTGGCGTCGGGGACAATGTCGGTGACGAGCGCCTTGAGGATGTTGTAGCCGAACTCGCTCATGACCGCATCGAGCTCGCGCTTGACGGCGGCCGAGATAGTGGCCTGCTGCTCGAAGGCTTCGTCGAGCGTGAGCGTCGGCACGTGACCGAGGATGGAGTTGAAGACGTAGGACTCGATCTGTTTTTGAGGCGAGCTGAGCTTGTAATAAGCCTCGAAGACCTTGTCGGGCAGAACCTGATACTGGACGGAAACAGGAATGGTGACAAAGACATTGTCCTTGGTTTTCGTCTCGACGTTGACGTCGGCCTGACGGATCTGCAGATCGACGAAGCGAACGGTTTCGCACCACGGCACCAGGATGTGGAGGCCGGGCTGGGCGACACGATTAAATCTGCCGAAACGTTCCACGATGCCCGCAGTGTAGGTGCGGACGGTGTACATGGTCTTCACGATGGTGATAAGGACGAAAATGCCAATGACGACCAGGGCGATCAGGGCGAACATCGAAGCGGCTTCCACAGGAAGTCCTTTCTGGTACTGAACCTTTTGGAGAGAGTCGGGAACAATATAACGCCGACCGGGAGAATTGCGAACAGAGAGCGCTCGACGAGCGCGCTCTGGAGACGGAATCGGGCACGAAGGGTTCTCGCGAGCGGCGGACCCCGGTGGGGTAGCGGAGCGGCGTCTTACTGGGCCGGGATCGATTTGTTGTCGGCTTCCACGGTCAGATGGGGCAAGATGATGCGCTGACCGGAACGAAATCCGGCATAATCGCGGCTGAGTTTGCAGGATGCGAGACTTCCGTCACGATAGAGCTCGACGACAGTCTGGCCGCCCGTTGGATCCGTGTAGGTGTTCCACGAGCCCCCGCGGCAGGGGACGTTCTGAACAGACTCGTTCCGGACCAGGTAAAAGGAACGCAGTTCACCCGTGCCATAGAACGTCGTGGTGGCCCCGCGGGAGAGTCCCCATCGCGTACCGCCTCGGACCTTATGGCCGGCAAGGACAGCAGGGCGCTGGAGCATGAGGTAATGGGCAGCGCCATTGGACCAAAACTCAACCAGGGAGCCGCCTGGAACCCGCAGGTCGCCGAGGGTTGCGGAATGCGACAGCCTGCACTGGTTCAGGGAACCATCAGGATAGAACCAGGTCTCTCCTCTGGCGCAGGGATAGCCCTGGATTACGGTGTCGTGCGAAATCCGATTGCGGAGCGCGTTTGGGGCAGAGGCCGAGGAGACGCGGGCGCCAGGCAGCAGGAGAAAAAGGAGGCCGAGCAGAAGACTGGATTTCATGGGCAACTCCCTGACGAGGACCTCCATACATCCCTTGGGTCCCGTCTGAACCGGGTGGTAGCCAATGAATCGGCTCCGAATGCTGTGGTATGCCGGGGACACAGAAACCGGAACCGATTCAGTGAAGAGGGTTGGACAGTAGTGTGTGCCTAATGGGCCGGGTGCGCAAGATTACGAAGGTGCCCTGACGAAGGGGGTGGATCACTGCAGTCACGGGTGAGGCAATGCAAGAGGAACGAGGCGGCAATGGGCGGGAAGAAGCCCCGTCGCGCTCCTCTGCCAGGAACGCGACGGGAATGCCTGCAAGTGCGACAAAGGAACACACATGCGACAGAAAGGGCGAATCTCCCTGGCAATAGCTGCCAGTAGCCGGTAGCCACAGGCTGATCGGCAGCGGACATGCTGGCTTGTCTGCATCCCGTTGTATGACAGCAAAAAGCTTTCCCAGGGAGCACAACTGGCTCCCTGGGAAACTCGAGTTACTTCGAATTGCCGGTCCGCAGATCCGGGTTGAAGATTTTCTGCTCTTCGATGGCTGCCTGCGCGGCGGCGAGACGCGCGGTGAGCAGCCGGTAAGGCGAGCAGGAGACGTAGTCGAGTCCGGCGCGGTGGCAGAACTTCACCGATTCGGGCTCGCCGCCATGTTCGCCGCAGATGCCGAT
>DASZYN010000701.1:0-3197 GCA_035545435.1 Acidobacteriaceae bacterium
CGATACAAATCCGCATCGCGATTGTCGAAGGCGTCGATCATGTGCATCGACGGCGTCACCGGGCTGGTCGCCTCATTCACGTCGCTGTCGAGCGCCGAGTGCGAGTGCGGATCGATGATGCCAGGCGTAAGCCAGAGACCGGTGCCATCGACGACGGTCGCCGAAGCAGGCGCGTCGACCGTGGCGCCAACCCCGGCGATCTTGCCGGCGTGTACCCACACGGCGCCGTGTTCGATCGTGCCGTGGCTGGCGGTCATGACCGTTGCCCCGCGAATGACGATGTCAGCCGGCGGCGCGGATTCCGCCCTCAGCAGCGCTGCGGGTGCGGCAATCAGTATCGGCGTAACAATCCCGGCGAAACGGAATCGGGCGCAAAGCAGACGGCGAAGATCCATCAGGTGACCTCCGAACTGCACAAAGGAATGTGGGGACTGCAGCGATTGCACGCTGGCCCGTACAGATCTGTATGGGGACGATGAAGCTTGCCGCCATCGTACATGAGAAAAGGGAATTGGGCCCACGCCCGGAGAACGAGGCCGCAACCCGATGTTCACTTCTCGTGCTAGACTTTGCGCCTCGGCTCGTCCCCCACGAGGTTCCCTCCGAAGACCCATGAAAGAAAGGTTCTTCCCATGAAAATCATGTCGACGTTTACCATTCGCGCAGGCTGCGTTCCCGAGGCTGCGAAGCGCTTCCTGAGCGGCAAAGTCACGCCTCCTGCGGGCGTCAGGATCCTCGGTCGCTGGCACAAGACCGACTGCAGCGGCGGCTACACGCTGTTCGAGACCGATAACCCGGCTCTGCTGTACGAGTTCGCCGCAGCCTGGACCGATCTGCTGGAGAATCACAGCAACGTAGTGATCGAGGACGCCGAGGCCGGGGCAGCGCTGGCGAAAATTTACGGGCAATAGTTTTGACGCAAACCGTATTCCCCGCCGTGCCGGATTTGGCCTGGCGGGGATTCGTTTCCGCCCAGGAAGAACGCCCCGATACTCTTCATGACGTTGGCGGCGGCATGCGATACTGCCTTTGGCATGTACAAACGCGTTGTTCTCAAGCTTTCGGGTGAGGCTCTGGCCGCAGGCAAGGGCTTCGGCGTCGATCCCATTCGTATCCACGAAATTGCCGGAGAATTAGCCGAAGTCCATCAGATGGGCGTCGAAGTCGCCATCGTCGTCGGTGGCGGCAATTTCTTCCGCGGCGTTGCCGAACAGGCTCGCGAGATGGACCGCGTTTCCGCCGACAACATGGGCATGCTCGCGACCGTCATCAACGCCCTCGCCATCCAGGACGCCCTTGAGAAACGCGACGTCTACTGCCGCGTCATGTCGGCCATCGAGATGAATCAGGTGTGCGAGCCCTATATCCGCCGCCGCGCCATCCGGCATCTGGAAAAGGGAAGGGTCGTCATTTTTGCCGCCGGAACCGGCAATCCTTACTTCTCCACCGACACGGCCGCCTCCCTCCGGGCGATGGAAATCAAGGCAGATGTGCTACTTAAGGCCACTAAAGTCGAGGGCATCTACGACGCCGACCCCGTCATCTCAACGGACGCAGTCAAATTTGACCAGATTACCTACATGGATATCCTGCGCTTGGGGCTTAAGGTGATGGACACCACAGCCGTGAGTCTGTGTAAGGACAATAATTTGCCCATGATCATCTTCAATCTGAACCAGTCGGGCAATATCCGCCGGGTCATCTCCGGGGAGAAGGTCGGCTCGCTGGTCACAGCCTGAAGCGGTCCTCCGAACCGCGCATGGAGCCAACGTTCGACCCGAGTTTCGCTGCTGAGTGGAACTCACGCCTTGGAGCGATGTCACGAGAGACTGAAGGAGAAGACCGCTTCTGAGCGCACAAGTCCAGGTCGTCCCAGGTCCCATCCTGGAACAGGCTCCCCCACCGAAAGCGCCGGCCGGCAAGCCGGAAGTGGTGAAGACAAAGAAGGAGCATCTGCCCGCGCTGAGCGGACTCCGCGCGTTTTCGGCGATGAACATCGTCTTCTACCACTTCTGCAATCCTCAGTGGTTCGGGCCGCTCTCGCCCATTGTCGAGAACGGCTACACCTCAGTCAGCTTTTTCCTGCTGCTCTCAGGATTTGTTCTGGCCTACAACTACTCCGACCGGGCGCAGAAGGGCCAGCTCAAGCTGAAGAGCTTCTGGATTGCCCGCATCTCGCGCCTCTATCCCATTTACCTCGTCGCGCTGGTGGTATCCCTCGGCATGCTCGCGGAAGAGTGGCACGCACGCCCCCACGCCGAGTTCGCATGGGGCGTCTTTCTGACGCCGCTGATGCTCCAGGGCTGGAGCCCCTCGCTTTCCACGTTCTGGAACACCCCGGCGTGGACCATGTGCACCGAGGCGTTTTTCTATCTGATCTTTCCCCTCGTCATTCTGTGGCGGCGCCCGAAGCACCTCGGCCGCCTGTGCGCAATCCTGCTGGGCCTGTGGGTCCTGGGAATGGTGGCGCCCAGTCTCTATATGGCGTTCCATCCCGACGGCGTCCTCCATCCGGACCGCTATACCGAAGGATTCTGGATGCGCGCGCTGAAATTCACGCCCCCTCCCCACATCCCCTCGTTTCTCTTCGGGATTGTGCTCGCAGACATCGACTCCCTGATCCCACGCGGTGCGCGCGCCCGGTTCGTGCTCGGTACCCTCGGGTTGGTCGGAATCCTGACCGTGCTCTACTTCGGGAATTACCTTCCCTTTCCGATGATGCACGACGGACTGATGATGCCCCTGTTTGGCATGGCTGTGCTGGGCCTGGCAGGAAGGAATCCGATGGCGAGCTTCTTCGGTTTCGTTCCCTTTGTCGCCGTCGGGCAGGCCAGTTATTGTCTCTATATTTTGCACTTTAACCTGTGGAACCTCATCCATGACCACCACTTTGTGGCGCGCTTCGGCCTGTCCAGCTACGACCCTTGGCTGAGCTACGCCCTGCTGGTTGCAATCGCGGTGCTGGCAATGAAATGGATCGAGCGCCCTGCCCAGAAATGGATCAGGGCGACGTGGCTGCCGCAACCCGGGAAAGTCACTTAGCCGTCAGCGGCCGCACCTCCGCCGCCGTGCACACCACGGTTCGGTTTCGCCCCGTATTCTTGGCCTCGTAAAGCGCCTGGTCCGCGAGACTCAGAAGTTCCGTCTCTGTGCGGGCGCACTGTGGAGCAAGAGTGGCCCCGATGCTGATGGTCAGG